>DGHE01000130.1 GCA_002392525.1 Bacteroidales bacterium UBA3856
CACTATGTGGTCCTGGACGATGTTGAATGCACGAATTCCACGGCCACCAAAGATGACAACGGCAAGGCCTGCTACGTGCGCACCTACGACTCGCATATCGTCCAGGAACAGCTGGACTGGCTCAAGAAGGACCTCTCTTATGTGAGCAAGTCCACCCCCGTAGCCATCTCCATGCATATTCCCCTCTATAACGCAAACGGCTCCTACCGCTGGTACGCCGGCAACAAGTCATACCTGAAGCAGCACGCAGTTGACCTTGAGAACATACTCAAGCCATACTCTGCCGCGCATATATTCACTGCTCACACCCACACTGTGTACAACGTGGACTTCATGTCATCGGACCACATCTTTGAGCACAACAGCGGTTCAATCTGCGGTACCTGGTGGTGGAGCGCCCATGAGACTCCCGGCGTGCACATCGGCCAGGACGGCTCTCCCGGAGGCTACGGCGTCGTGAAGGTAAGCGGCAACGACTTCTCCTGGCAGTTCAAGGCTACGGGATATCCCCTTGACTTCCAGATGCGCACTTATGACCGCAACAACATCCAGATTACCGCGGCAAAATATGTCCCCGATGGCAGCGCATCCTCTCGCGACGCATTCGACCCCGGTTTCTGGTCTACGGCCAGCAGCGCCAACGAAGTTTATATCAATGTCTGGAACTATGATCCTTCATGGAAGGTGGAGGTGAGTGAAAACGGCAAGGCCCTTTCGGTTGAAAAGGTTACCGTCCTGGACCCGCTGCACCTTGTTTCCTATACGGCAAAACGTCTTAACAAAAACAAGGCGGCTTCTTTTGCAACCATAACCAATAACCATACTTTCCGTGTGAAAGCGTCATCGGCAACCTCTACGCTTGACATAAAGGTAACAGACCGCTTCGGAAATGTCTATACTGAGACCATGACGCGTCCGAAAGAGTTCAGTACTGATATCTACAAACACTAATCATATATAACCTATGAAACGATTTAAGTTTTTAATTGTTTCCATGTTCCTGACCCTGGCCCTGGCCATGGGCCTTCAGGCCCAGAACCAGCGCCGGGAGGTTTCCGGTACTGTAGTGGATCAGGCCGGACAGCCCATCATCGGCGCAGTGGCGATGGTGCCTGGAACCAACAATGCATCCGTGACCGGAGCTGACGGCTCGTTCTCCCTTCGTGCCGATGCATCCGAAATCACACTGGAAGTTTCCTGCCTTGGTTATGTGTCCGTAACCGTAAAAGCACAGGCGGGAACTAAGAACCTGAAAATCACTCTCGAGGAAGACAACATGATGCTGGAAGAGACAGTGGTGGTGGGCTATGGCGTTCAGAAGAAAGTCAACCTCACCGGCGCTGTGACCGCCGTGGATGTAAAGGAACTCGAGGACCGTACCACCCACAACCTGACCAACATGCTTCAGGGTGCGGTGCCCGGTCTGAATATTTCCACCAGCGCCGGTAACCCCGGTTCGGCCGGTTCCATCAACATCCGAGGTATAACCTCCATCAACACTGCCGATCCTCTTGTCCTTATCGACGGCACCGAAGGGGACCTTTCCCGCGTCAATCCTGCCGATGTTGAGAACATCTCCGTCATCAAGGATGCTTCTGCAGCAGCCATTTACGGTGCCCGTGCAGCTTATGGCGTCATTCTGGTTACCACGAAGGCCGGTGACGACAAGGGCGGAAAAGCCAGGGTGCGCTACAGCGGCCGCTGGGGCTGGGAAGAACCCACCGTCTCTACCGACTTCGAAACCAGGGGCTACTGGTCTGTCTATACCGTGGACAAATTCTGGGCTACCGATGCCGGAAAGAACTACACTACTTATACCGCACACGACATGGCGGAACTCCTTGCACGTGTAAACGATGTCACCGAGAATCCCGCCCGTCCCTGGGTCGTGGAAGAAGTGAGAAACGGCCGCAAGCAGTGGATTTACTATGCCAATACCGACTGGTACCACGAACTTTATAACGACCGTCACCCCGTACAGCAGCACAATGTTTCCATCACCGGTGGCAACAAGGATGTGAAGTACTATCTCTCAGGTGCTTACGACAATCAGACGGGTATCATCAAGATGAACCCGGATTTGTTCCGCAAGTATAACCTCAGGGCCAAGATCGACGCACGCATCAACAAGTATGCCCGCATCTCCAACAATACCGCTTTCTATACCTCGTCCTACAACTATCCGGGCGGAAGCAGCATCCAGGATTCATTCGCCTATGCTGCGCGTCACGGTCTTGCATCGTTCCCTCTCCAGAACCCCGACGGCAGCTGGCTCTATTCAACTCCGATGATTTTCGGCAACTACAACGTGGCAAACGGCCGTCACCTTCTCTTTGGCGGCGGTAAGGCCCGCAACCAGCAGAACCGTTCCGATTTTGCCAATACCACGGAACTCAAGATTACCCCGACGAAAGACTTTACCATTACGGCAAACTACACCTACAGGCTGTATCAGAACCGCAACCAGTACCGCAGCGTGAACTTCGAGTACCGCCAGTATCCGGATGCCGATTATGAATATTACACCACCGGCGCCGGTGAAGATGCCCTTCAGGAGACCATAACCACCAACCAGAGGCATTCGGCCAACGTCTTCGGCACATACGACCACACATTTGCCGATGCCCATCACCTCACGGTGACCGCCGGTATGAATGCCGAGGAGTGGTCCAGCAAGGCAGTTGGAGCCGTTGGAAAGAACCTCCTGTCCGAAACCCTCAACGACCTTAACCTCGTCGGCCCCGACGCTACCGGCAATGTAATCACCGAAGTTTCCGGCGGCCAGAACGAATACGCCATCGCAGGTTTCTTCGGCCGTCTGAATTACAACTACAAGGAACGTTATCTCCTGGAGCTTTCCGGCCGATATGACGGTACCTCCCGCTTCC
>DGHE01000104.1 GCA_002392525.1 Bacteroidales bacterium UBA3856
TCTGGCCAACTGAGCTATATCGGCGCTCTGTGAATCCTTCACCTGCTGAAAGGACTGCAAAGGTATGAACTTTTTTTGAATCCACAAAACTTTTTTAAAGATTTTTCATCGTATCCTGGATAAGTTCGTACAGAGACTCCTCGTCCAGCCCGCAAAAGGCCCACTGCTCTTTCTGGCTGTCCTGGCCGATGAAGGAATCGGGTATTCCTGCACCTCTTATAATAGGTGCATCGGCCTGCCCGGAAAAGTACTCGCTCACCGCGCCGAAAAGACCGCCCTTCAAGGCGCCGTCCTCCACGGTGATGATGCGCTTGCAACGGGAGACTTCCCGGAGGATTTCCTCATCCAGCGGCTTTACAAAGCGCATGTCGTACACGGCGACGGATTGCCCCTGGCACCTTTCGGCAGCTTTCAGTGCGCGGTTTACGACAGGCCCTACGCCGAGGATGGCGACATCGGCCCCGTCCTTAAGCTTTTCTCCCTTGCCGATGGGAAGGGCCTCGTAAGGGGCGTTCTGCCAGTCTGTGCCTTCGCCGACGCCGCGGGGATAACGGATGATCATGGGGCCGCCCGTGAGGGACAGGCCGGTGTACATGAGACGTTTGAGTTCTATCTCGTTGCGGGGGGCCGATATGGTAACGCCGGGGATGCTGCGGTAGGCGGCCATGTCGAAGCAGCCGTGATGCGTGGCTCCGTCTTCACCCACCAGACCGGCGCGGTCGAAGCAGAAGACCACGGGCAGCCCCTGCAGGGCTACGTCATGGATAATGTTGTCGTAGGCACGCTGGGAAAAGGACGAATAGATGTTGCAGTAGGGTTTGAGTCCGGCTGCGGCAAGGCCGGCCGAGAACGTGACGGCATGGCCTTCCTCAATGCCTACGTCAAAGAAACGTTTTGGGAAGGCGGCGGCAAAGGGAGTCATGCCGCAGCCGGTCGCCATGGCGGGGGTAATGCCGACCACCTTGTCATCGATGGCCGCCAGTTGGGTGAGAACCTGTCCGAAGACGTCCTGATAACGGTCGGCGGGATAGACGGTCTTGATGCGTTCTCCGGTCTCGGGATTGAATTTGCCGGGAGCATGCCAGATGGTGGGATTTGCCTCGGCGGGAGCGTAGCCGTAACCTTTGCGGGTGTGGATATGCAGCAGACGCGGGCCGTGAAGGTTTTTGATGCGTTCCAGCGTGGCGGTCATCTGTTCCAGGTCGTTACCGTCGATGGGGCCGAAGTAGCGGAATCCCAGCGCTTCGAAAACGGCGCCGCCGCTGGAGCGCACCAGGTTGGATTTGGTGTCTATTACCCGCTTCTGCACCCAGTCACGGATTTTGCCCTCGCCCATGGAATTCCACACCTTGTTCTTGAGGCGGTTGTAGAAGGGATGGGTGGTCAGTTTGAGCAGGTAGTCGTGTACGCCACCGGTATTCTGGTCGATGGAGATATTGTTGTCGTTGAGGATGATGAGGATGTCGGCTTTGGAGGAGCCGGCGTTGTTCAGGCCTTCCCAGGCGAGGCCGCCGGTAAGGGCGCCGTCTCCGATAATGGCTACGGCTTTGTCTGCGCTGCCGGTAAGGCGCGCGGCCTCGGCAAACCCTAATGCGGCCGATATGGAAGTGGAAGAGTGTCCGGTGCCAAAAGCGTCGTACGGGCTCTCCCTGCGGTTGGGGAAGCCGCTGATGCCGTCCTTTTTGCGGTTGGCCTTGAAGGCTTCCCGCCGGCCGGTAAGAATTTTGTGGGCATAGGCCTGATGGCCCACGTCAAACACAATCTTGTCTTCGGGGGTATTGTAGATGGCATGCAGGGCCACGATCAGTTCCACGGCGCCCAGGCTGGAACCCAGATGTCCCGGATTCACGGCGCAGCACTCCACCATATACTGGCGAAGCTCTGCGCACAGTTGTTTGAGCTGACTCATGTCCAGACCTTTCAGGTCCTTGGGGCTGTTGATGGTTTCCAGAAGTTCGTACATAGTGTACAAAGGTAAGCATTTTTCGGGCAACCTCAAACTTGGCATTTTTGCCATTTTTGCCAAGTTTCACCGACGGCCTTCCGTCAAACTTGGCATTTTCGCCGTTTTTGCTAAGTTTCAGAGTACCCTATGCTTTTACGGCCACACGCATGAGCGAATCCCACCAGCGGGCAGGAAGCAGGGCGTGGAGCCACAGCAGGAAGTATGAGCCGGTGCCCGGGTGGTAGCGGTGGCGGGGATGGCGGGCGTTCACGGCCCGGCCAATGGCGCGCGACACCACTTCCGGCCCGGCGAGGTACTTGCCGGAGTAGGCAAAGTGCATCAGGCGCGCTTCCTTTTGGGCCGATGCCGCATAGGGCGTACCTTCACAGGACTCTTCCAGGTGATTGGCGGCAATATTGCCCCATTCGGTACCAATTCCACCGGGCTCAATAAGAACGACATCGATACCGAACGGCTTCACCTCGATCCGGAGCGCATCCGAAAGAGCCTCCACGGAGTATTTGGATACATGATACCAGCCACCGAAAGGCAGCACGACCCGCCCGGCGACGGAACCCACGTTCACAATTCGGCCAAAACCGTGTTCCCGCATGGAAGGCAGCACCAGCTGCGTAAGGCGTGCCAGGCCAAAGACGTTGACGTCCAGCTGGCGACGGGCCTCGTCCATGGCTACATTCTCGATGGCGCCGAAGTAACCGAACCCGGCGTTGTTCACCAAGACGTCAATGCGGCCTTCGGCAGAGAGGATGCCGTCGACGCACGCTTTCATGGATTCCTCGGATGTGACGTCCAGCGAGACGGGAATAATGCCATACTCGCGGAGGGGTTCCATGCGCTCCATGCGGCGGGCGGCGGCATATACCTTGTGTCCCTTGCCGGCCAGGTTGATGGCCGACGAGTAGCCGATGCCACTGCTGGCACCTGTAACAAGAACAATCATCGGCTGGCCTGGTCTAATTGCAATTCGGGATGACGGGCCGACGTGCGGCGGAAAATCACCGCCACCGCAACAGCCAGCACACACAGGGCGCTGAACATCATCTCCACATGGACAGGCCCCTCGGAGCCCGTTCCCAGGATGACGCCCGAGAGCCACTTGAAACTCAGAAGCCCCAGGTTCTGCACCCAGTTGATGAGGGCGTAGGTGGTGCCCAGCACCTTGTCCGGCACAATCTTGGGGACAGAAGGCCAAAGGGCGGCGGGAACCAGCGAGTAGCCAAAGCCCAGCAGCACCATGGCCAGGTAGCCCCAGAACGGTACCCCGGCCGGAGCAAAAGCCAGCAGGACGTGAGCCACCAGGGCCAGGACAGCGCCTGCCAGCATCCAGCGGGTTCCATGCCCCACTTTATCAACGAGGATACCAAAAAGCGGAGCAAATACCACCGTGGAGAACGGCAGCATGGAAATCATCCAGCCGGCCGTCTGGGCAGGGATGTCAAAACGGGGGATAAGGATGGCGCCCGCGAACTTCTTGAACGCGATGACGCTGCTGTAGAAGAGGACACACAGCAGTCCCAGCAGCCAGAAATTGCGGTTTCCGAGCACTTTGAGCACATCCGAGAAACGGAATTCGTCTTCGGGGGAACCGGCCGGCTCGGAGGCGCTGTCGGGGGTTTTTGTCTTCAGGGTTTCGCGCTCTTCGTGGCGCTTTTTTCCAGCCGATGCATCGAGGGCCACGAACACGGCCCACAGGATAAGGCCCAGCGCCATCAGGCCCATGCCCACTACGGCGGGGCGGGCGGTTTCGGCCAGGGTGTAAACATGACCGGCCTGCTCCTGGACGAGCTTCGGCGAGAGCACCAGCGCGAAGGCGGTGCCCAGCCTGGCGACAGCCAGCTGGACGCCCATGGCGAAGGCCATCGGCCCGCCTTTGAACCACCGGGCGATGCTTCGCGTGACGGCGGTACCGGCAATCTCACTGCCCAGCCCGAAGAGCATGACGCCTACGTAGGCCAGGGTAAGGGAGGCCGATGACCCGCTGAGAAGGGCCCACAGCACCAGTCCGGCACCGCCGGCCATCATGATCACAAACAGGCTGCCGGAAAAGCGGACACCCCATTTGTCCAGGAGGATACCGCCGATGACGAGGCCGCCAAAGACGCACAGCACGCTGTATCCGCTGGCATACAGTCCGTAACCGGCGGCGTCCCAGCCCAGCTGCGTAAGGGAAGCATCTTCGAACAGGTACGAGATGCTGG
>DGHE01000038.1:0-1741 GCA_002392525.1 Bacteroidales bacterium UBA3856
TGATGCCGAAGGCCACGAGGGTCGGAGGGACGTGGATGTGCTCGAACGTGCCGCTCATAGAGTCCTTGCCTCCGATCGAAGGAAGTCCGAGCGCGGCCTGCATCCTGATGGTGCCGAGCAGGGCGGCGAGAGGCTTGCCCCAGGTGTGGGGATCCTTGGTCATCCTCTCGAAATACTCCTGGTAGGAGAAGCGCATTCCCGACCAGTCGCCGCCGGCGGCAACGACCTTGGCACAAGCCTCAACCACGGAGTAAGCGGCACCGTGGTACGGGCTCCAGCTGCTGAGGTCGGGGTTGAAGCCGAAGGCCATCATACTGGCGGTATCGGTATAGCCGTCCACGGGGAGTTTCTGCACCGAGACCTGGGTCTCGGTCTGCTGGGTGACTCCGCCGTAAGGCATAAGTACGGTGGAACGGCCTATGGTCGAGTCGAACATTTCCACGAGTCCCTTCTGCGAGCAGACATTGGGCTCCTGCATAAGCGAGGTCAGGCGCTCGCCCAGGCTCTCCCCCGCAGGGGCCCTTGTGAAGGGATTTTTCTGCACCGGGGCGGCCACACTCGCGCGGGCGTGGTGTACGGCGCCGGCGCTGTCGATGAAGTCCCGGCTCAGGTCGGCGACAAGGGTGGAGCCGTAGTACATACGCATACGGCCGTCTCCGGTCACGTCGGCCACGTGGCTGGCCTCGATATTGTCCTGCGAGGCGAGGCGCTCAAATTCGGCACGGTCCGCGGCGGCGACGACAACGGCCATACGCTCCTGGGACTCGCTGATCGCGAGCTCGGTGGCGTTGAGTCCGGAATACTTGACCGGCACCCTGTCCAGGTGGATTTCAAGCCCGGGAGCCAGCTCGCCGATGGCTACGCTGACGCCGCCGGCGCCGAAGTCGTTGGACTTCTTGATGAGGCGGGTGACCTCCGGACGGCGGAACAGGCGCTGGAGCTGGCGCTCCTCGGGGGCGTTGCCCTTCTGCACTTCGCTGCCGCAGGTCTCGAGGGAAGACTCGGTGTGCTGTTTGGAGGAACCGGTGGCTCCGCCAATGCCGTCGCGGCCGGTGCGGCCTCCCAGGAGGAGGATCACGTCTCCGGGAGCGGGGGATTCGCGGCGGACGGCCGATGCCTTCACGGCACCTACCACGGCGCCAATCTCCATGCGCTTGGCGGTGTAGCCTTCGGAGTAAATTTCACGCACGTGCGTGGTGGCCAGGCCAATCTGGTTGCCGTAGCTGGAATAGCCCTCGGCGGCCTTGTGGGAAATCATGCGCTGGGGGAGCTTGCCGGGGATGGTATCGGCCACCTTGGCGGTGATGTCGCCGGCACCGGTCACGCGCATGGCCTGATATACGTAGGCACGGCCCGAGAGAGGGTCACGGATGGCACCGCCCAGGCAGGTGGCTGCGCCGCCGAAAGGCTCAATCTCGGTGGGGTGATTGTGGGTTTCGTTCTTGAACTGCAGGAGCCACTGTTCGTCGACTCCGTCCACGTCCACGGTGACAAAGACGCTGCAGGCATTGTTTTCTTCGCTCTGCTCCAGGTCTTCCAGGAGACCTTTGGATTTAAGGTAGCGCGCGCCGATGGTGGCGAGCTCCATCAGGCAGAGGTTCTTTTTCTCGCGCCCGAGGTCCTTTCTCATCCGGGCGACGAGGGCGAGGGAGGCCTCGATATCGGCCTTGATGAACGACTCGTCCACCTTGATTTCCTCCAGGGTTGAGGTGAAAGTGGTGTGGCGGCAGTGGTCGCTCCA
>DGHE01000038.1:1788-3202 GCA_002392525.1 Bacteroidales bacterium UBA3856
TCGCTCCAGTAGGTGTCCAGGATGCGGAGCTCGGTGCCGGAAGGCTCGCGGCCCTCGGAACGGAAGTACCGGGCGACGCAGGCCAGGTCATCGGCATTCATCGCGAGACCTTTCTCCTTGCAGAAGGCGCCGTACTCGGAGGCCGGCATGCTGGTGAAGCCGGGGAACTGCTCCACGGGCTTCACGCTGGCCTGCTCGCTCTCCTGGATGACGGAGAGGTCTTTGCGGCGACATTCGACGGGGTTGATGAAGTAGGCGGCGATGCGCTCGATGGTCTCGTCGCTCACGCTGCCGTCGAATACGAGGAGGCGGGCGCTCTTGATGCGGATATCGGCGCCGGGTTCAATCAGGTGAACGCAATCGACGGCCGACGAGGCGCGCTGGTCAAACTGGCCGGGCAGGTACTCCACAGCCAGATATTTGCTTCCTTCCAGGGGGAACGCGTCGGTTACGAGGTCCGTGGCTTTTTCTCCGAATACGCTGTAGCGGCTTTTCTCTACCAGGTCTTCGGAGAAGCCAAAGAGGTCGTACACGTTCACCAGACGCAGGGAACGCAAGTTCAGGGACAGGTTCTCGTTGAAGTCTTTGAGCAGGCTGGAAGCTTCTACCCGGAAGGCTTCACGTTTTTCTACAAACAGTCTCTTAGTCATTTTAGAAAAAAAGTTTGCCCACCGGCGCGTAGGCGTGGTGGGCATTATATTATATTACGGTATTGAGCACTTTGTCGGACTGGTCCTTGCGGAACTGCTGGAGCTGCTGCGCCAGATGATTGTCCTGGAGGGCCAGGATGGAGACCGCATAGAGGGCCGCGTTTTTGGATCCGTCGATGGCCATGGTGGCAACCGGTATCCCTGAGGGCATTTGCACGATGGACAGGAGGGAATCCAGGCCATTCAGCGCTTTGGACTTCACCGGCACACCGATGACGGGGAGCGTGGTGTAGGCGGCGATGACTCCTGGCAGGTGGGCCGCCCCTCCGGCGCCGGCAATGATAATCTGGCATCCTTTCTCCGGCAGGGACTTGATGTAGTCTGCCAGGGGGCCGGGGTTTCGGTGGGCGCTGAGCACGCGTTTTTCGTAAGGGATACCAAACTGTTCCAGCGTGGCACAGCACGGTGACATGACATCCCAGTCACTGGCGCTGCCCATGATTACGGCTACTTTCATTGTAAGGGTCCGGTTAGAGATAACTACTAAAAACTAGATTGCAAAGTTACAACGCGAAGGCGAAACTTACAAGCATCTTGCGCTTTATTTTTGTTAACATTTTCATGTTAATAAAGAATTTTAGAAAAATACTTGCTTTAAATCGAATAGGGTTATAACTTTGTGGCTTACAATTCTTACCTATGAAAGCCGTTGTCAAAACTGATTTCATCCTTCCCGGTCAACTGTCCAAGTACACGGGAAAGGT
>DGHE01000038.1:3404-4638 GCA_002392525.1 Bacteroidales bacterium UBA3856
CCGACATCCTTCCCAACTGGAAGGTGGCAGTGCCGGACCCGATGGTTACCATCGGCTGGCGCTGCGAACCCTATAAGGTGGAGATGGTGGTGCGCGGTTATCTGGCCGGTCACGCCTGGCGTGAGTACAAGGCCGGTAGGCGTACGCTCTGCGGCGTCACCCTCCCCGAGGGCCTCAAGGAGAACCAGAAGCTGCCCCAGCCCATCATCACTCCTACCACCAAAGCTGCCGAAGGCCACGACGAGGATATCAGCAAGGAGGAGATCATCGCCCGCGGCATCGTTCCCGCCGATGAATATGAGCAGCTGGAGAAATACACGCTGGCTCTCTTCCAGCGGGGAACCGAGATTGCTGCCAAGAAAGGCCTCATCCTGGTAGATACCAAGTATGAGTTTGGCAAGAAAGACGGCCAGATTATCCTCATGGATGAGATCCATACGCCGGATTCTTCCCGCTACTTCTATGCAGAGGGCTACGAAGAGCGCCTTGCCAAAGGCGAGCACCAGAAGCAGCTCTCCAAGGAGTTTGTACGTGAGTGGCTCATGGCAAATGGTTTCCAGGGCCAGACCGGACAGAAGGTTCCCGAGATGACGCCGGAGGTGGTGAACGGTATCACCGACCGCTACATCGAGCTCTATGAGCAGCTGAGCGACACGCCTTTCCAGAAGGAAGAGTGCGACAACGTGAATGCCCGTATCGAGGCCAATATCCTGAAATTCCTTCAAAACAAGTAAAGCATGATCGAGCGTTATTCCCGCAAGGTAATGCGGGACGTCTGGACCGAAGAAAACAAGTTTGGCGCCTACCTGGAGGTGGAAACCCTCTCCTGCGAGGCATGGAGCAAGCTGGGCGTGATTCCCGCGGAGGATGTGGAGAAGATTCGCGCCAATGCCCGCTTTGAAGTTTCCCGCATCCGCGAAATCGAAGAGCAGACCCGTCACGACGTGGTGGCTTTCACCCGTGCCGTGAGCGAGAGCCTCGGAGAGGAGCGCAAGTGGGTGCATTACGGCCTTACGTCCACCGACGTGGTGGATACGGCCAATGGCTATCTTCTCAAGCAGGCCAATGCCATCCTGCGCAAGGACCTGGAGGAGTTCATGGAAGTGCTGCGCCGCCGGGCGCTGGAGTTCAAGGCAACTCCCTGCATCGGCCGTACGCACGGTATCCACGCCGACATTACCAGCTTCGGCCTCAAGTGGGCCCTGTGGTATGAGGAAATGAAGCGCAACATGGA
>DGHE01000220.1 GCA_002392525.1 Bacteroidales bacterium UBA3856
GCATTGGCATAGGGGTCTATGTTGATGCACTTGAACTGGCGGCGGATGACGCCGGCAATCATGCGGGCCAGGGCGGGGTCTTCGTTAGCCAGGGCGACATAAGGCCAAACCTGTGCGCCGGAATCCCTGAGCCACATGGCCGGGATGTCACCGGTGAACACGTAGGTGTCCGGGTTCCCGTTTTCGTCCTCCATGGGATGCACGGTGGTATCCAGCGTGTTGGGGAAGCAGTTGATGAACATCTGGCGCAGTTTGGGATTCGTGAGAAGGGCGGCGGTTTCTTCCACTTTCTTTTCTACGGCCCGGGAGGTGAAGGAGCGTTTTTCCGGAGCCGGGCGACGCTGGGGATAGGTGCCGTCTCCCAGGAAATCCTCGGGGCAGTACCAGACGGCAGGCTCATCGCTCATCTCGAAGGTGAGGGTGGCACCGGCTTCTATCTCTTCCCAGGTGATGAAAGGACGCAGGCAGGGTTTTCCGTTGATACGCACGCTTTTGATATAGCGCCGGATGTCACTGGTGCCGGGGGCTTCCACGGTAAAGACTTTACCGTCTCCTACCTGGATGGTGGCTTTCTCGAACAGGGGCGTTCCCAGCCAGAAGCGGTCCGAGGCCGGCTCTACCTGGTAGAAACCCAGGGAGGAAAGAATGTACCAGGCCGACATCTGGCCTACGTCTTCGTTACCGGCGAGGCCACCTTCGGAGGCGCTGTACTGCTCCGAGAGGATGTCGCGCACAAGGTCGGCGGTCTTCCAGGGTTGTCCGGCCATGGTGTAGAAGTAGGTGATGTGGTGGCTGGGCTCGTTGCCGTGCACGTACTGGCCGATGAAGCCGGACATGTCGGGGGAGGCGCCTTCGCCATTGTCCTGGGGGGCCTTGAAGAGGGAGTCCAGGCGCTCCAGCATGGCGGGTTTGCTGCCGAAGCCTTCGATGAGGCCCTTGAGGTCGTGGGGGGCCAGCCAGGTGTACTGCCAGGCGTTGCCTTCGCAGTAGTCGTTGGCCCGGTGCTGGGAGAAGAAGGGGTTGAAGGGGGTGCGCCAGCCGCCGGTGGAGGTGCGGCCGCGGACAAAGCCCGTGGTGCGGTCAAAGTAGTTGCGCCAGCTGTGGCTGCGCTCCGTGAAGAAGCGGGCATCTTCAACATGCCCCAGGGCAGCGGCTGCATGGGCGACGGCGGCATCGGCTATGGCATACTCCATATCGTTGGCGCAGGCTTCTCCGAAGAGATCGCAGGGGATGTAGCCGTATTTTTTGCGGAGGTTCTGGCCTCTTTCATCCAGCATGACGGAGGCTTTGCAGGCCTCGAAGGCTTTCTCGCGGTCAAAGCCGGGGATGTTCTTGACGATGGCATCGGCCACTACAATGACGCCGGGGTTACCCACCATGCAGTCGGTCTCGTTCCCGACGAGGTGCCACACGGGGAGTTTGCCCTGTTCGTCGAAGATGCGAAGCATGGTGTTCACGATGTCGGCGCGGCGCTCCGGGTGAATCATGTAATAAAGGGGCATGGCGGCCCGGTAGGTATCCCAGAGCGAGAAGGTGGTGTAGGTGTTGCCGGCGGCAGAGTGGACGTTTCCGTCGGCTCCGCGATAACTGCCGTCGGTGTCGCAGAAGAGCGAGGGGGCAATCATCGTGTGGTAAAGGGCGGTGTAGAAGACTTCGCGGGCGCTTTCGTCGGGGGTTTCGACGGCTATCTTGGAAAGGGCCTCGTTCCAGCGGGTGCGGGCGGCTTTCCGGGCCGAGTCAAAATCTGCGTCTTCTTCCCTGAGGGCCTTGGCGGCGCCTTCTTCGCTCACGGCGGAAAGGGCTACTTTGAGAAGGACTTTTTCACCTTCGCTTGTTTCGAAGTTGAAGCGGCCGTAGTTTTCGGTAATTTCCGCACGGAAAGGTTTGGAGAAAACGGCATAGAAGAACTGCTTCTGGCCTGCCGCCCAGCCGCTGGAGTGACGCCAGCCGCTTACGGTTACGCTGTCAATGACGTGGAAGCCGGTGTCGGTGGCGCTGTCCCAGCAGCCTCCGTTTTCGAGGTCAAAGACAATGGCGGCCTCGCCGGAAGCCGGGAAGGTGTAGCGGTGCAGGCCCACGCGGTCGGTGGCGGTGAGCTCGGCCACAATGCCGTAGCGGGTGAGCGGAACGCTGTAGTAGCCGGGTTCGGACACCTCCCGGCTGCGGTCGGCATAGGACCAGAGGCCGCTCTGGGGATTGTCCTCGCTTCCGCGGCTCAGGGTAACAGGTCCGGTGACGGGCATGACGGTAATGTCAAACAGGTCTCCGATGCCCGTTCCGTTCAGGTGGGTATGGCTGAAGCCGATGACCGTAGAGTCGCTCGCGTGGTAGCCGGACGTCCAGTCCCATTCCTCAGGGATGCTGGTAGGGCCCAGCTGGACCATGCCGAAGGGCACGCTGGCTCCCATGAAAACATGGCCATGGCCTCCACTGCCAATACGGGTATTTACAAAAGATACAGGTTCCGGAGCCTCATGTCCGGTGCATGCGCCAAGGGCGCAGAGTATGGTTAAAAGGAAGTACTTACGCATAAACAAATATACGAAGAATTATTGGCTTATGGAAGTACTTTCGAAGCGGTTTTTGGGGATAATAAGTCCTAGGGCGCAGGTTCCGTCGCGGATGGCGCAGGTCTCGGCCTAAACGGCGCAGGTCCGCGTGGAGCGTGGCGCTTATCTCATTGTCATACAACTAGTTAGATTAACTGACGGGTGCTGAAATGGCACCCGTCAGTTAATCTAATCTATTAATAGTCAGCTATTTAGCCGCCACAGACTATTTACCCAGACCCTTCTTAACGCAGGCGCTGAGCTCATCGTACAGAGCGTCGGTCTTTTCCAGGAGCTCCTTGCGAACGGCGAGGTAGTAGGCCTTGGCCTTTTCGGCCTCTGCGCCCTTCACGACCTTATCACGAAGATCATTATAAAGGTCTACGGCTTTGTCGATGAGGCCGGTGATTTCGTCGGCGTTCTTGCCGGGATTCATATTCAGGAACAGGGTGCAATCGTCGATGAAAGCGCCCACAACATACTGAATGTCTTTCTTGATGTCTCTGAGATTCATATCTGTCTGAATTAATTCGAGTACAAAGATACAAATTATATTTGAATTCGCATCAGATTGTTTGAGCCATTGCCGCGTCGACACGCAGAATGCACAGAATGCCGATTTCCCGTCAACGCGGCCGGGGTGTTTCCCCCCTACTCCCTCACGATCAGCGCGGTGGCCCACACTTCGCAACCTTCGCAGCGACCGACGAAGCCGAGACGCTCGGTGGTGGTGGCCTTTACGGAGACGCGGTCCTCGGGGATGCCAAGGAGGGGTGCGAGGGTTGCACGCATGGAGGCAATGTGAGGTGCCAGCTTGGGCTTTTGCAGCGCAATGGTAATATCCACATTGCCAACAGAATAACCCTTGGAGCGTACCAGCGCGACCACCTTCTCCAGCAGGAGCTTGGAGTCTACTCCCTTCCACTCGTCGGAGGTATCCGGGAACAGATGGCCGATGTCTCCGAGGGCCAGACAACCCAGCAGGGCATCGCACAGGGCGTGGATGGCTACATCTCCGTCCGAGTGCGCCACAAAGCCGGTCTCGGAAGGAATCTGGACACCGCCCAGCCACATAGGGAGGCCGGGAGCCAGGGCGTGTACGTCGTAACCGTTACCAATTCTGAAATCCACCATAGCGCATTACTTCCTTATAATCTCGATTTCACCCCTGAGGCCCACCTTGAGAATCTGGGAGGCCTTGCCGGTAGACTCGGTATCCACGGACGGGGGCACCACAAAGTCTACGGCGTCCTTGATCTCCTGCGGAATCTCCGAGAACCGCTGCGGCGTGGGCTCGCCGGAAATATTGGCCGATGTACTCACGATGGGCCGTCCCAGCTTGAAAACCAGCTGCCGACACCACTCCATGAGCGGAATGCGGATACCCACGGAACCATCGGCCGCCACCGTATTACGGGCCAGGTGCCAGCGGTCGCCGGGCGCGCCCTCCTCCCCGGCAATGGCACCGGGATAGATGATGGTCATGGGTGCATCGTTCACCTCCACAAGGTCTACGGCAATGGAAGGAATCTCCTTCACATACTTAGCCACCATGTCCAGGTCACTGGCAAGAAGCACCAGCGACTTGCTGTCGGAGCGCTGCTTGATCTCAAAGATCCTGGCCACAGCCTCGGGGCAGGTAGCATCGCAGCCCAGCCCCCATACGGTGTCGGTGGGATAAAGGATAGTGCCGCCGGAGCGCAGCGTCTCCAGGGCTTTAGCGAGTATTTCTTCCGGTTTCATAGTAAGTGGCAATAATGGGATAATGGTCTGAATAATGCACCCGCTGCACCTCATAAGACACGGCCTCGAGGTCCTGCGGGTAAAGAATATAATCGATACGGAGCCAGGGCCACAGCACACTGTACGTGGAGCCGAAGCCATGGCCGCCCCGCACGAAACTGTCCCGGCGCCCGTGAAGGAGGCGGAAGTACGTATAGGAAAGCGGCGTGTCGTTGAAGTCTCCGGCCACGAGTGACCGCACCCGGGCGCCCTCCACATCCTTCAGCACCGCCGACACCTGCTTGGGTCGCTCAGTAATGGAGCGCCGCATCTTTCTCTCGGTCTCTTCCACCACATTGTCCCGCTTGACAAGGCCCGGCAGCGAAATGTTGTAGCTCTCAAAATGGCAGTTGTAGAAGCGCACGGTGCTGCTGTCCAGTTTGATGTCTGTCCAAAGCGCCATGTTGGTAGAATGTTCGAAGTTGATTCTTCCTTTGTCCACCACCTTGTGACGGCTCAAAGTAAGATTGCCAAAGTGGCCGCTCTTTCCACCGCGCACATAAAACTCGGCCTTATAACCGGGGAAATTCCGCATCAGCCACGCATCCAGCGGATGGCCGGCAGGCAGGAAGAACTCCTGCAGGCAGATGACATCGGCATCCAGCGAGACCAGGTAACGGCTCACGGAATCGGCCAGCTCCAGACGGCCCATCCCCTCGGGGCCATGGGCAAAAAGTCCCACGTTGTAGGAGACCACCTTGAGCGTCGCCTCCTTTTCCGGCGAAGGCCGCACAATACGGTAGTATCGGCCTGCAAAAAAAAGCGATGGAAGAAGCACCAAGGTAAGCAGCCCGCGCATGGAAGAGCGGCGGAACAGCGACCACACCCACAGCGCCAGCGTCAAGGGCAGCACCACCGGATACACCAGCCCGAAGAGGGTGAAAAACCAGGCCTTGGCCGGGTCTATAATCACCGACAGATAGCCCAGCACCATGAGGGCCGATGCCACCAGTGAAACCGTCCCAAAAGAAAGCCGGGACAGCCAGTGCCGTTTTTGCGCTTTGGACATGGGCTAATGTTTGCGCCAGTAGCGGATAAGGAGGAAGCCGAACAGCGCGCCGCCCAGGTGGGCAAAGTGCGCCACACCCATCTGGGTGCCGGTAATGCCGGTGAGAAGCTCAATGCCGATAAAGATGAGCACCCACCACTTGGCGTCCAGCGTAACAGGCGGAAAGATGAGGGTGAGCCGGGCCTCGGGATACAGCATGGCAAACGCCACCAGCACGCCATACACGGCGCCCGAAGCGCCCAGCACGCCGGGAATGCTGTTATAGATGAGCTGCGGATCCACGTTGGGATAGGTGTGCAGCAGGCTCTGCACCTGAATGAACTCTACGCCCGTATGCAGCAGCACGGCACCGAAACCGGTAATAAGGTAGAACCAGATGAACTTCTTGGTGCCAAGGGCGCGTTCCACCACCATGCCAAACATGAGCAGCGTGTACATATTGAAGAAAATATGCAGGAAGCCGTCATGCATGAACATGTGCGTGAGGGGCTGCCACCAGCGGAATTCCGTGCTCAGGGGGAAGGCCATGGCAAACGTGTCCTTCATGAAGGCGGGGTTCACGAGCGTTGCCAGGAACATGATTACGTTCAGGTAAAGGAGGTTCTTGGTAACCACCGGAATGTTGTCTATGGGATTGTATCGGGCCATGGTTTAAAATCTTTTTTCGAGTTCGTCGGCCGGCACGATGGAAAGGATGCGCTTGCCGGCAGCCGTGAATTCGGGATTATCGCTTTGCAGGAGTGCGTCCACAAGACGTTGGGCCTCCTGCGGGGAAGAGAGGCGGGCACTGCCGGATGCACCCAGCATGGCAAATTTCTGCGCCAGTGCCTGCTCCATCACGCCGGGAAGGGCGGAATGGTCGTCGGAGAGGATGAGGAGAAGGTCTCCCACCAGGGTCTCGGCCTTTCCGGGCTCGGCCGAATAGCCTTCGGGAACGCCGTTCACCACCACGGTGTCTGTTCCGAAAGGCGCAATGTCAAAGCCCAGTTTCCGAAGGAGCTCCGCATGCGAGGAAAAGGTAAGGCAGCCTTCCACTCCCACCGTCACCTGCACGGGGAAAAGGGCCGTCTGGGTAACGTGAGCCTCGGCGGTAAGCGCTTTGAGGAAACGGTCGTAGAAGAGGCGCTCGCGGGCGCGGCGGATGTGCACCACCATGAGCCCGGAGGCACTCTGCGTGAGGATATATCGGCCCTGGACAATGAGAATCTGGGCCGATGGAAGCGTGCGCTCCTCGAAGAGGGCACCGTAATTCTGGCTTTTCTCCACATGGGAGGCATAGCCGGCGAAGGCCGATGGTTCCTTGTAGGCCGGCTCCTTGTACACGGCCGACGGTCCCAGGTCTTCGAAGGGATTGAACGTAGGGTCTATCCCGGCCGTGGGGATGCTGGAAGGACGATATTCCTCGAAACTTGCGCCCACTACGGGGACATCGGCCGCCACAGGATTGTCAAAGTCGATGGCACCGGCAACGGAACTGCGGCCCATGGCCTCTTTCACGGCGGCAAATACCGTCTGGAACAGCAGCTGATCTTCCTCGAACTTGATTTCGGCCTTGGTGGGATGGATGTTCACGTCCACGGTGGCAGGGTCCACCTCCAGGTAAATGAAGTAGGAAGGCGTACTTCCCTCCGGGATCAGGTTCTCATAGGCCTTCATTACGGCCTTGTGGAGGTAGGCGCTGCGGAAGTATCGGCCATTGACAAAGAAAAACTGGTTGCCGAGGGTCTTCCGGGCGCTCTCCGGCTTTCCCACGTAGCCGCGAAGGGACGCGATGGTGGTATCGGCCGATATATCCACGATGTCTCCCACGATGCCGGTGCCCAGCAGGTCCTGGATGCGGAATTTGTAGCTCTTGGCGGGTTTCACCACATGGACATCCTTGCCGTTGTGGGTGAGGGTGAAGCCAATGTCCGGCCGGGTGAGGGCCACACGCTGGAACTCTTCCACAATATGCCGGAGCTCCACGGTGTCGCTTTTAAGAAACTTCCGGCGGGCGGGTATGTTGTAAAAGAGATTGCGCACGGCGATATTGGTGCCCACGGGGCAGGAGACCTCACGGGTTCCCTTGTTCTCCGAGGCGGCCATGACAACCTCCGCACCGGCTTCTTCGCTGCCGATACGGGTTCTGAGCGTAACCTCGGCCACGGCTGCAATGGACGCCAGGGCCTCTCCGCGGAAGCCGAAGGTGAGGATATGATGCAGGTCCTCGGGCGAGGAGAGCTTGCTGGTAGCGTGCCGCTCAAAGCATAGCACGGCGTCGTCGGGGGTCATGCCGCATCCGTTGTCGATGACCTGGATGAGGGTGCGTCCGGCGTCGGTCACCACCACCTTCACGTCGGTGGCGCCGGCATCCACGGCGTTTTCCATGAGCTCCTTCACGACGGAGGCGGGCCGCTGGACGACTTCCCCCGCCGCAATCATGTCGGCGATATTTTTCGGTAAGATCCTGAGTTCCATTACAGCATTTCGAAGAACTTGGCCATGTAGATGAGGGACACCACAATGAGCACCAGCGTAACGATGGTGATGATGGTGTGGGCCGTACTCATGGAACTGCGGGTTTTCTGGTAGTTACCATTACGGAAAGCGCCCCGCAGGCTGCTGCCAGGAACATATTCGCCGCTCTCGCGGGCTTTCTCGTTGGTGCCGTCCACGTCTCCGAACATGCGGCGGCGCTCCTCTTCTTCCGGATTGTAGTACCGGGGCTTGTAGTTGAACACCCTGTGCGGCTGGTTGCCAAAAAATCCAAAGTTGAACAGACTGGCCATGACGATTTCTTCTTATAACTTACAAAAGTACCCATTTTTTTTAAATTTTCCTTACCTTAGTTACATGATACGGGAACTGACAGACCTTCTCATGCCACGCACGTGCCTCACATGCGGGCGGCAGCTGGGAGCGCAGGAGAAGCACCTCTGCATCTGGTGCCGCTCCGACCTGCCCCTCACCTGGAACTGGGAGCAGCCGCACAATCCCATGGCCGACGAGCTCAACGCCCTTCTGGAAAGGGGGCGGGCCGACGGTGAGTCTCTCCCCTATGTCTACGCCGCCGCGCTTCTTCTCTACCATCACGAGAACCCCTACAAAGCCATTCCCCGGGCGCTCAAGTATGGCGGGGACCTCAAGGCCGGGCGGCATTTCGCGGCTATGCTGGGCCGGTTTCTCTCCGGGGCGGCGCATTTTGCCGACGTAGACCTCGTCGTCCCCGTGCCGCTACACTGGATGCGCAAGTGGCAGCGAGGTTATAACCAGGCCGATGTCATTGCCCGCGAACTGGCCCGGGAACTGGGAGCGGCCTGTGCCCCGCGCCTTCTGTCCCGTTCCCGCAGGACGCATACCCAGACGCAGCTGGATGCATCGGCCCGCATGAAAAACGTGGCGGGCGTGTTCCGGGTCCGACGCGTCCCCCGCGAGGCCAGGCACATCCTCCTGGTGGACGACACGTTCACCACCGGCGCCACCCTCGCCGCATGCTACAATGCGCTGCGGGAGGTACTGGACCCTTCGCAGCGCATCTCTGTGGCCACACTGGCCGTGGTGCAGGATTAGCCGCTTCATCCCGGAGGCCTGGGGAATATTTTTGGAAATAAAGGACAATGCATGTAAATTTGTAGGGATGGAACTGTTTTATGCACATGAGGCAGACGGCGGATTCTGCCGGCTGGACGCTGAGGAGAGCGGCCACTGCGTACGCGTGCTGCGCCACCGGGCCGGGGACGAGATAGACGTGATTGACGGCCTGGGCACGCTGTATCACTGCCGCCTCACGGACGACAGCCCCAAGGGGGCCGAGGCGCAGGTGCTTCAGATGCAGGCCGATTGGAACGCCCACCCCTATCACCTTACCATCGGCTGTTGCCCCACCAAGAACAACGACCGCT
>DGHE01000158.1:0-551 GCA_002392525.1 Bacteroidales bacterium UBA3856
CTTGGCAGCGCATACTGCCTCATCTTCTGGGTGCAGAATATCGGCCTCTGGGGCGTTCCGCTGCTGATTGGCAACCTTGAAAAGGCAACGGGCGGCTACACCGTGCCGATGATTGTCTTCGCCAGCTTCGGCGTGATTGCATTCATCTTCGCCATTCTCCTCAAAATCGAAGACAGGAAGAAGGGCTACGGCCTTGAACTTCCCAATATCAAGGAAGACTGATGGCGGCCGTTCAGACTAAAAGGCATGCGTGGCTCCCGTGGGCCGCGCTTGCTTGTTTGGTAGTGCCGATGTTCGCATCGTACTACTTTGACGATATGTTCTCCAGCATATCGTACCTCTTCGAAAATCCTTCTCTCACGGCGCTCGGATGGGATTCTGCAGGATACGGCCTCTATGCCAGCGGATACAGCGTGCTGTGCGTGTTCGGCGGGCTTGTAATAGGCGGAATCCTCCTTGACAAGTGGGGCGTGCGTGTGAGCGGCTCGCTCTTTGTGGGCATGATGGTGCTGGGTGCAGGGCTGGTGACCTTTGCGCTGCTGCATGGCGGC
>DGHE01000158.1:735-3164 GCA_002392525.1 Bacteroidales bacterium UBA3856
CAGCTTGCCATCGCACGTCTTGGCACCGCCTTCGCGCTGGTTCTGAGCCCGCGCCTGGTGCAGCAAATACCGGATCACGTCTACACCTTGTCCGAGACTGCCCGCCCCGCCATTGTGGGCATGGGGCTCATGGCCGCCGGCCTCATCCTCTGGGCCATATTCGTGGCGCTTGATGCCCGCGGCGACTCTGCCGCCGGGAAATCGGCCCGGAATCCGTCCGCAGAGGCCGAAACGGTGTCTGCCGACGGGGAATCGGCCCAAAACCCGTCCGCAGAGGAGGATGCGTTCCGTTTCAAGGATGTCCTGGGCGTGCTGGGAAACCGGAATTTCTGGATCCTGGGACTTCTGTGCGTACTTTTCTACAGCAGTATAATAGCGTTCAAGAAATTTGCGGGCGCCATCCTGATACCCCGCTTTGACATTCCGGCGCAGGCTGCAGGCTGGATGGTATCCATGCTGCCTTTCTCTACCGTGATATTCGCGCCGCTGTTCGGCATGCTGGTAGACAAGGCCGGCAAGGGCACGCGCTGGATGGTGCTGGGTGCAATGCTTGCGCTCATAGCCCATCTCCTTCTGGCATTCGCTCCGCAGGGCGTCCCGTTCTGGGGCTATCTCGCAATGGTGTTTCTGGGATTCGGCTACTCGCTGGTTCCCGCGGCGCTGTGGCCGTCGGTCCCCAAGATTGTCCCGGACAAGGTCCTGGGTACCACTTTCGCCCTCATCTACTGGGTTCAGAACCTTGGCCTCATGAGTTTCAAATGGATAGCCGGCGTCATCCTTGGCGGTAGCGCAGACGGCCCTGTCTCCGTGGAACTGATGTTTGTGGGCCTCTGCGTCCTTGCCCTTGTGACCGCGCTTGTCTTTGCGGCAACCTCAAGACGTCATCCGGAACTCCGCCTTGACACCCCCAACAGTTGATGCCATCAAGGCCTTGCCGAGCCCCTTTAAAGGCTGATTTGTACAATTTGAAAGAAACTATTTACGTTCCGTTAGTCAGTCAAAGGTTTCCAATCCTTACCTTTGAGTAAACCAATCATATGATGACCATGAAAAACAAAGCACTGCTTCTTTTTGCCGCAATAGCCCTTATTGCCGCTTGCGGAAAAGACAATACAGAAGGCACCGCACTGGATGGCAAGTGGATTGCCCATACTGGAACACCGATGGACAGCCACCATCCGATTGACATAACCTTCAGCGGAAACACTTATATCTGGCATGTGGGAGGTTATTCTCCGATGAAGGAAGAAGGCACCTTTACGTATGAAAACGATATAATCACCCTTACGGGCACTGCTTTCTGGACCTGCGAAGTAGATTGGTCGCAGTCCCAGCAGCAGGGCGGCGCTCCCGTTGAATCCGGGGCATGGGTGAAAGCGGAACTCACATTCCCCAGCCACCAGTATAAAGTGCTTTCATTCGAGGCCGATGTCCTTACCCTGGAGCAGCTGGAAGACGATATCATCTCAAAGGGCACCACTCTTGTCATGACTCGAGGAGAGGCTTTCCCCGCCGAAAGCGATCTCAAGGGCACTTGGGAAGGCACCAGTGACAGCGGAAAGCAGTACCGCATAAGCTTTGAAGGGAAGAACTTCACCCGCTGGGAAGTTTATTCGCAGTACGGCAAAATTGTGGAAGGCGGCGAATATGTCACATTCAAGGCCTGCATCAAGGAATCCGGAACGTGGAAATATGCAAATGGAGAGCTCCAGCTCACTCCGGATCACAGATGGAATTCCTATATCATCCACGCAAACCAGTACGGTACGCCTTTATACTACGAGTGCTCCCCGATAAACGAGACCACGCTCGAGGCCGAAACATGGTGGGAAATTACCGGCGGGGACCTCTGGGAGTCCACCTGGGGGCTCACCAAAGTGGCAAGTGACATGTACGTGGAAGTCAAGTATACCAACATGGACTTCTTCGTAATGAAGAAGAAGTAAGCCGGTTGAACGTAAGATCAGCCATACCTGCCGATATCCCCGCAATCATGACCGTCCTGGAAGCGGCCAAGGGCATAATGCGCGCCTCCGGAAACCACGGGCAGTGGATTAACGGCTATCCCTCCCGGGAGGTGATTGAGGCCGACATACGCTCCTCCGTGGGCTACGTCCTTGAAGAATCAGGCGTCCTTGCGGGCTACTTCGCCTTCATCCCGTCCCCGGAACCCACCTATGCGATGATTTACGGCGGCCGATGGCTGGACGACGGCCCGTATCACGTCATTCACCGCATCGGCAGTTTGCCGGATGTGCACGGCGTATTTGCCGCAATCATGGACTTCGCCTTTTCGAAGGACAGGAGCATCCGCATCGACACCCACAGGGACAACCACATCATGCAGCACAACCTGCAGAAGCACGGTTTCTCCTACTGCGGCATCATCTATTTGGAATCCGGCGACGAGCGCCTTGCCTATCAGCGTA
>DGHE01000050.1:0-4463 GCA_002392525.1 Bacteroidales bacterium UBA3856
GATCCAGCAGGCCCAGGAACATGGTTACAAACATGTTCCCCTCGTTATCGGCGCCCGAAAGGGCATCGTTGATGCGGGTGCAGATCTCAGGAGGCGTCATCCCCTGCTTAGCCAGCGTCTGGAACAGGCGGGTGGCCTGCGCCATGAACAGGGAAGCGGGCACGCCCTTGCCGCTCACGTCTCCCACGGCAAAATAGAGCATATGGTCCGTGAGCATATAGCCGTACAGGTCTCCTCCCACCTCCCTGGCCGGCATCATGGAGGCAAACATGTCCAGCCCGGGATAGACGGGGAACATGCAGGGAACCATGGACATCTGGATGTCCCGGGCAATGCGAAGCTCGCTCTCCATGCGCTCCTTAATGGTAGTGGTCTCTTCCAGCTGGTCGTAGGCTTTCTTCAGCGCTTCGTGCGCCTTTTGCAGCTTTTTATCGGCCCTCCTGCGATAGATGTTGTAGATGGTAAAGGCGATGAGAAGGATAATGACTACCAGCGCGGTATAAACCTGCCGCTGACGGGCCGTCCGGGCCTCGGCCTCCACAATCTCCATGTCCCGCACGTGGATGGAATGCAGTTCGCTGGCGTCGAGCCGGCGACTGTTGATAATGGCCGAATCCAGCACGTCGCAGATCTGCCGCGCCGTAAGATTGGTGGAATCCTGCCGGTGGAGCATCTGGTAGGCACGATACTTCTTGAGCAGATAGCGCTGGATATTGTCCAGGGAATAGATATTGAGCTCCTTCTGGAGGTATTCCATGATGGTGCGGTAGCTGGTCACGGCTTCGTCCCACTGCTGCGCCACGGTATAGTAGTCACTGGCATTGGTCAGGCCCTCCATGGTCTTGGAGAACCGGGTCTTCAGATACTCCCTGAAGGAATTTTCGGCCTCTTCGTGACGGCCCACGCCCTCCAGTGAGATGGCCTGGAAAATCTTGTAGCGGGCCCACTGCTTGTCATTGTAGTCTTTATCGTCGGGATACAGCGCCATATATTCCTGCGTCAGCTGCCCCAGGCGCTCTGTCCAGAACAGTCCCTCCTCATATCCCCTTACGTTCACCCATATATAGGCAATGTTGATGATGCCGGCCATGGCATCGCGGTAGGCGCTCCTGGACTCTTTCTTCCGGATATTCTCCCGGTGCATCTGATAGGCCCGCTCCAGCATGTCGGCGGCCGCAGGGTCTTTCTTGTCAAAGTAGGTTTTGGCGCATCCGGCAAAGATGAGCAGGTTGGTATAATCGCTGGTGGTGTCGCACTGGATCCTCTCGAGCCGGCTAATGATGGGAAGCGCCGTATGCAGGGCCGATGCATATTCTGCGTAACGGCAGAGCTGGCTGGTAAGATAGCTGGCCGATTTGGCATAATAGACCAGGTCTACGGGATCTTCCGAGTTATCCGTAACCCGGATGGCCTCCTGCCAGGAGTACTCGGCGAGCTCCCGCTGGCCCAGCTGATAATGGGCATAGCCCTGCCAGTAATTGCTCTCGCCCTTGGACAGTTTTCCGGCTTTTCCGAGGCTGTCTGCGAGGGCAAGCACCCTTCTATAGTCCCTTGCCCTGGATGCCGCGTCAATCATGCCGGACGCCTCCATGCCGGAGGACCTGCCGGCCACGCTCCGGCAGCCGCAGACGGACAGCACCGTAAACAGAATCACGGTTGCCGCCAATGCAAAAGACGATACAGAAACTCTATGGGAATTCATACTAGTCTGTCTCTTTGATCAAATGCACATCTCTCTGCGGGAACGGGATGGTAATGCCATTCTCCTTCAGAATCTTGTAAATAAGTTCCTTGCACTGATACCGGTACTCGATCTGCTCCGACACCAGCACGTACTGTCTCACCGCCACATTCACGGAACTGTCCCCAAAGTCATCAAAACGGATATAGTGCCCGTAGCTAGGTTCCACGATATCCCGGCCGTACTTGTCCTTGGTCTTGAGCACTTCCAGTCCCTTCTCCAGCGCTTCCCGTACCTTCTGGAAGTCGGTTCCGTAGGCAACGCCCACCTTGATAATGGTGAGCTCGTAAGCATTGTTGCGGGTGAGGTTGGTGAAACTCTTGCTGAACAGCGAGGCGTTCAGGAAAGCCACCTGGGTACCGAAGAGCGTCTCTACCAGAGTGGTCTGGTAGTTGATGTCCACCACTTTACCACGGACACCGTCGCACTCAATCCAGTCCCCCACCCTGAGGCGGCCGCCCATGAGCTGGATGCCGTAAATGAAGTTGTTGATGATATCCTTGAGGGCCAGACCGATACCGGCCGACAGACCTCCGGCAATGAGCCCCAGCGAACCGGTAGGGATATTGAGCGTGACAATGACAAGGTCTACATACACGAACCAGATAAACACACTGATGAGGCTGTTGCCCAACGCCAGGTTGATTTCGTTGCTGTGGACGGTCTTGCGGTTGTACTTACGCAGGAACTGGCGGTATCTGAATGACTGCCAGAGGACATGGATGGCCTTGTTTGTATAACGGAATACGGCAAACAGTCCGGTGAGTAGCAGAAGATTGTATGCGCTGATGCTGATGTCTCCCTGGCGGATGAAGGGTTTCTCGAAGATGGTATAGTATAAGTCATTGAACTCAAAAATGTTCAGCGCAAGATAAAGGCAGATGGGAAGCGAGCACAGGGCCATGACCGGAACGAGGACCTCCCGGATGAGGTCATAGAACCAGGTGGCGCGAAACTGCATCTCCTCCTTGGCCGCCCCGGCCACATAGGTTGTCTTGGAATTGAAGGCCGCGATCCGTTTGTTCAGCCGTTTGCTCTTGTACTGGAACATCAGGCTCCAGACAGAGGCGATGGTCAGGTTGAGCGCCAGCTGGAAATACCACCACACCAGAAGGATAAGGGCCAGGAAAATATAGCCAATCCAACTGATAACCAGGGCGGCGGCCGTAACAAAGAGCGAGGTCCATCCAATCACCATGTCGGTCCTGTCTGTCTTTCGGCTGCGGCGGAGATTGGCCAGCAGCTGCCACAGTGTCATCACCAGGAGCAGCGGCGGGAAAATCATGTTCAGAACGGCATTGGGAACAAACAGCACCCGCAGGCCAATCACGAAAAGGGCCGTGAAGATGGTAGGGACATAAATGAGAATGCTGTGTTTCAGTTTCCGGGGCTCCAGCCTCAGGAGAAGGGCCGTATTGATGGCCATGAGCAGCCAGATGAAGGTGCGCATGATGCTCATTCCCTTGCGCGCAATGTCGTCGGTTACGCTTTCATAGCTCAGGACGAGGAACAGGACGCAGGCCACAAGGAAAGCCAGATAAAGCTTCTGCTCCGGAGCTACCCGCTCCCGTACCGGCTTTACAAAGCGGTGGAGAAGGTTCAGGATAAGGACCGATACCATCCACAGGATAATGAACGCCAGGAAATAAAAAAGCAGCCAGTAAAACTTGGCCTGGTTGGACTGCTGATAGTTGCTGGAAACAATACTCTGCAGACTGCTGATTGAGGAGTCACCGAATTTGTCGGACAGCGTCCCGCGGGCTTCCTGCCAGTACGCACCGGGATCTTTCAGAATGGTAAACCAGGACGTCTGCCCTTCCACGAACACTTTCTTCTCCAGAATGGAATAATAAGACCTGGCATACTCATACGATTCCTGCATGCGCAGTTCGGCTTCCCGGTAATGCGTGCTGTCGGCCATCACCAGCTCCCGTCTCTCGGCATACAGCTTGAGCAGTTCGGAGGCATAGAGCAGGCAGGAATCGCGGTCGGCCTGGCCGGATTCGCTCAGGATAAACGCCTCCTTCGAGGCCAGGATCACCTTTACCTGTTCTTCCAGTTCCTGCTGAAGGAGGCTCTCGTTCTGCATAAGGTGTACATCCAGCGAATCATTGTGGTAGGCCAGGCTGTCCGGCACCACTTCCACTTCCCGGAGCTCCGGCGGCAGACGGCGGAGCGACTCAATCAGGCGCGCATACCGGTTTATTTCCACGTCAATGGAAGACACAATGCGGTCGTAGGGCGTTCGGTTCTTATTGAAGTCGTTGAATTCCTCGCACACCTTCTCCAGGGCATAGCTGATATCGAAGGTATAGTCCTGCTTCTGGGAATACAGCATCAGGGACAGGTCGTTGCATTTCTTGACGATGTCCACCATTTTCTGGTGCTGCACATCGTACCTGGCAGCCATCTGCTCCCGCGTGCTGCTGATATGCAGGTAATCGTAATTGAGTTCCCGGCGCAGGTTGGAAAGCGTGGCGTCCAGCCCCATTCCCGTAAAGACTGCCGTAGCGGGCACGGCAACGACGAGCAGCGCCACCAGGATGGTTATAAGTTTGCGCGTTTTCATAGCCCCTAGTTTCAGTTCGTTGCGCTAATATAAGAATAAAAAACCAAAAAAAAGAGAGCCTTTGAAAAAGGACTCTCTTTTTTTTGGTCGGGATGACTCGACTCGAACGAGCGACCCCTACGTCCCGAACGTAGTGCGCTACCAACTGCGCTA
>DGHE01000050.1:4505-5372 GCA_002392525.1 Bacteroidales bacterium UBA3856
ACCAACTGCGCTACATCCCGCTCCTTGAAAAAAACAAGCTCTTAAGCGAGCTTGTTAATGTAAACCTGGAGGCCGCTCTTGAGGTTGGCCGCTTTGTTCTTGTGAATGACACCGATCTTGGCGAGCTTGTCAATCATTGCATATACCTTGGGAGCGTTCTCCTGGGCAGCAGCCTTATCGGTGGTGTTACGCAGGTCGCGGATGGCGTTCCTGGTAGTTTTTGCATAATACTTGTTATGCAGGCGATGACGCTCGCTCTGACGGGCGGCACGCGCGGCGGATTTTGTGTTTGCCATTATTTTACTTTTTTATATTTGGTAGTGGGTAGGAGAATCGAACTCCTATTGCGGGAATGAAAATCCCGAGTACTAACCGTTATACGAACCCACCAAACTTGGGAATGCAAAGGTAGCAATTATTTTTTACCCTGCAAAATTATTTTGCATCTTTTTTCCATTCAAACGAATAGAGCAAAGACTCCACCTGACGCAAGTACTGACGCTTGTCGTAGCGGGGCGCGAAGACAAAGGCTTCCAGCACAATGACAGACTTTCCGTCGGGGCTGTAGAAAGAATGCGACACAAAGGGACCGCCCATGAAATCTCCATGCACTTCCCAGAAACCGCGTGTTTCCATAAAGTCACGGCCATGATAGCGAAGGCTGCGCGTGACGGGCTCCTGAGCCGTGGAGGTGGTCATGTAAGAGCCCTCGAACATACCCGGCACATTGGCCTGCATCACGGCATTGCGCTGCCGGATGATATTATCCAGCGAAAAGACGTCGGAGCCCTGGACCGGATACTTGTACACCAGTACCGTCTGGTTGGTATACTGCTTTTCGTCGGCGATCCATACGAAGTCGTCGGT
>DGHE01000050.1:5493-7817 GCA_002392525.1 Bacteroidales bacterium UBA3856
GGAGCCTGAAGAGCCCGTTCCTCATAGAGCTTGGCATTGGCAATGATGCGATCCCGTTCGCTCTGCTCATAGAACTCTGCAATCATGGACGCCGCTTCCTTGTACAGTTCCAGCGCCTGGGCGGCATCGGCCGCATTCACCTGCACCAGCGCCTGCGGCTGAGCCCACACATTGTTCTTGTAGACCACCCCGAAAGAAGAATTCTGCGGATTGATGTTCACCAGGAGAAGGTTCCTGTGCACCTTGAACAGACTGGTAAAACTTCCCGGGGGCACGTTGGACAGCGCGAACAAGGGCTCCCGCTGAGCCAGGTAAGGTGTGTCTCCAGCCAGTGTCTCACGGATGGCGACACCAAGGTCTGCCTCCCAGTCGGCTCTTTCAATGACGACCAGTACCTCGCCGGCCTTACCGCTCACATTGGGAAGGACGTTGCGCTTTACTTTGCTCTTGCAACCGGTGAATACCAGCGTGCAGGCCAGAAGAATCCAAAGAATGCGTTTCATATACTTAATGAATGAGTCTTGAAATGTCGTTTCCAAAAGCCAGGAACATGAGGCCGAGAAGCAGGAACATCCCAATCATCTGGGCCACCATAAGGAACCGGTCCGAGGGCTTGCGCCCGGTGAGTATCTCATACAGACAGAAGACAATATGTCCGCCGTCCAGGGCAGGAATGGGCAGGAGGTTCATCACACCCAGCATAATGGAAAGCAGCGCAAGAATATAGAGAAACTGCAGCCAATTCCACGTGGTGGGGAACGCCTGACCGATGGCGACAAAACTGCCCACCGATTTGTACGCACCGGTGGAAGGCGTTGCCACCAGGCGTAAGTCCCGCAAATATCCTGCCACACTTTCATACGCCCAGCTGCATCCGGCCGGAATGGCCTCCCAGACCGTATAATCCCTGTGTTTGAGCGCAGGATTCCGGAAGAAAACGCCCAGCATTCCCAGGGAATCTACTTGCAGGGACAGGCCGATGGTATCGGCCTCCCGAGCCACCGCTACGTCAACCGTCTTCCCGGGATACTGGCGCAGGACCTTCTGCGCATCCTGCAGATAGGGCGTATCCACGCCCATCACTCCCACGATACGGTCTCCTCTGAGGAGGGCCGATGCCGCATTGGGGCCGCCTGCCATCACGCTGTCCACCACGAACGGGAGGGCAATGTCAAATAGTCCCGGGCTGTTCAGGACCTCTCCAATCATGGCCTGGTCGATATAGATATCCAGGGTGTCGGCGCCGCGAAGGACCGTTGCGCGCCGAACCTGCCGACGGGCCAAATCGGCCTGCAAATCCATGAAATCCTCGGGAACATAGTCGTCGAAAAGGAGGATGCGGTCTCCGGTGCGGAAGCCCATCTCCTCTCCCAGTTCATTCACGTACACCGGGCTCTCGTTGGGCATGTAATTGCGTCCCCAGCCCGCCAGGATGGAGATGAAAAGAACCAGCGCCAGAACAAAGTTATTGAGCACGCCGCCCGCCATCACGAGGAGACGCTGCCAGGCCGGATGTGAACGGAACTCCCACGGCTGCGGTTCCTGTTTCAAGGCCTCCGTATCCATGGATTCGTCCACCATGCCGGCGATCTTGCAGTAGCCACCCAGCGGCAGCCAGCCCATACCGTACTCGGTCTCCCCTATCTTGAAGGAAAACAGTTTGAAGCCGCCTACATCGAAGAACAGGAAGAACTTATCCACGCGGATCCTGAAGATACGCGCCCAGAGAAAATGCCCCGCCTCGTGAATCAGGATAAGCACGGACAGGGCCAGAATGACTTGCAGAATTCTCATACTTTAAACAGGGATTCGGCCATGCGGAAAGCTTCTTCGTGCGTGGCAAAAATATCTTCCAGCGCAGGATTCTCCACAAAGCCGATGCGCTCCATCACATGGGAGATGGTGCGCGGAATATCATAAAAGCCGATGCGGTCCTTCAGGAAAGCCGCAACAGCAGCCTCGTTGGCCGCATTCATGGCGCAGGGAATATTTCCACCCCGGCCGATGGCATCGAAGGCCAGCTGCAGGCAAGGGAATTTCTCCGTGTCGGGTTCAAAGAAAGTAAGGCTACGAAGTTCACTGAAATTGAGCCGCTTCCCCTCCAGCGGAAGCCTCCTGGGATAGGCCATGGCCAGCGCAATGGGAAGACGCATGTCCGGGCAGCCCAGCTGAGCAATGACCGCACCGTCCTCAAACTCCACCATGGAATGGATGACGGACTCCGGATGCACCACCACATGGATTTGCGAGGCCGGAAGCCCAAAGAGCCACTTGGCTTCAACTACTTCGAAGCCCTTGTTCATCATAGTGGCCGAGTCGATGGT
>DGHE01000155.1 GCA_002392525.1 Bacteroidales bacterium UBA3856
TAATTCCAGTCATACAGCACTCCAAGACGGCCCAGAGACTCCCCGGGAGCCGGACGGTAGCGGGCCCCGGTATGCGAACCGTTGAGCTCTCCCAGCATCTCGGAGAGGAGCTCGGCAAAGTCAAAGTCATTGTCGATATAGGGCAGGAACCTGGCATAATTGTCATGGTAGTAGTTCCAGTCGATTCCATGGATTGCGGGGTCATAGAACTTCTCCAGAACCTGTTTCCACACATGCTCGAAGATGTATTCCCTCTCCTGCTTTGGCTTGAATTCAAAGTCCCCCGCTACCTTTATCTGAGTGGTCTTTCCGCTGCCGAGCGACACCTTGGTGACGCCGTTTCCGGAGAGGACGAAGATATCGGCCATATCCTTTGAAGGGACGATGCGGCCGCCGACGCCGCCAGCCAGCACCTTGACGCTGCCTTCACGGAGGTCCTTCACCATGAGTGACGGTTCCTTCTCACCGGGAGCCACGTAGTAAAGCTGCCTGCCGTCCTTTGAGAGCAGGAAGTCCCCGTAGTTTCCGGAAGTGCCGGTAAGGCGCATGGTGCGGTCTTCAAGGCCCTCCAGGTTCAGTTCCAGCTTCTTGGGCTTTTCGGCCGCGATGCTGTCTTTCTTCTCCTTCTTTTCCAGCTGCTTCTCAGTCTTGCCGGAAAGCATTTTCTCTATTTCCTCGTCCTCCTTGTCCTGCCTGAAGGTTGTCATGGCGGCGCCGTCGAAGAACATGATGTAAATGTCCTCATGTGCTCCCCAGCTGCCATGACTGCGATAGCCGTTCTTGTCGGATTCCCAGATCATAGCCTTGCCGCCGAGTGCCCAGCGGAAGGAATTGTCGGAATAGCCGCTGCGGGTAAGGTCCGTGACCTTCCCGGAGCTCACCTCGATGAGGGCGATGTCGGTATTGTTCCAGCCGCCGTCGGCCTGGTAGCTTGTGAGGAGATATTCGCTGTCCGGGCTCCAGGCAAAGCTCTGGTCGCCGTCGGAATAAGAGTAGTTTGCGCCCTTCAGGAGGGACTTCGCCTTGCCGCCCTTGGCTGGCTTCACGACCAGTTCGGTACGGTCCCTCAGGTATGCAACCCACTTGCCGTCCGGGGAGACCTCCGGCTGGAAGCAGGTTTCGCCGGGATCGGAAAAGAGTTCCTCCTTCATCTGGGTAGCATAGGTGAAGAGTTTCTCCTTCTTTTCTGTGAGGACAGTGCGCCAGATGCCCCAGTGGCCGTCACGTTCGGCGGCGTAATAAAGGGCGCGGCCCTCGTCCCCGAAGCTCACGTCACGCTCCTGGGAGGCCGTATTTGTGATTCTCCTGGTGGTACCGTAGTCGGCCGATGTCACGAAGACGTCCCCGCGGATGACCACGGCCACTTCCTTGCCGCTGGGAGAGAGCGCCATCGCAGTTGCCCCGCCGTTCAGGGTGGTCTTGACCATGTCCCGTTCAGTCTCGTCCTTCGCAACGGTAATTTCGAGCTTCCGGGGCTCCGAGCCCTCCTTCAGCACGAACAGTTCGCCGTTGTGTGAATACAGCAGCGTACCGTCATTGGAGGCCGATATATACCGCACGGGGTCCTTGTCGGCAAAGGTGAGCTGCACTGCCGACGAGGGGTTCTCCACGCTGCTGCGGTAGATGTTGGCTGTCTTGCCGTCCCGTTCGCTCAGGAACCAGAAGGTGCTGCCGTCGGCCGCCCAGACGGGCTGGCGGTCTTCGCCCTTGAAGTCAGACAGCTTGCTGTACTGCCCGTCCTTAAGGAGCCATATGTCACGCGTGACAGAGGAAGTATGGTGCTTCCTGAAAGGATCCTCGTAGCCTTTATAGTCCTCATAGAGGATGGCCCCGCTGCCGTTTACGCTGATTTCCTGCATGTTCACGGATGTGATGAGCTGCGGGAATCCGCCGTCACGGCCCACGGTGTACACCTGCGTGCCGCCGGGGAAACCGCCCCAGGCGGTGTCCGGCTGCAGGCCCGCCGTGAACACCACGCGGCCATCCGGGAGGAGTGCCTTGGGCGTCTCCCCGCCGGGATAATCGGTAATGCGCACCGGGCGGCCGCCGCCGGCGCTCACCCGCCAGATGTCCTTGCTGCCTTCGCGGTAGGAACTGAAGATGATTTCACTGCCGTCGGCGCTCCAGAGAGGGTCCGAGTCATAGGCGGGGTTAGCCGTGAGCTGGAATGCGCGCCCTCCCTGGATGCCAACGGTCCAGATGTCGCCCTTATAGCAGAAGGCGACGGTCTTTCCGTCGGGGGAAATTACGCTTTTACGAATCCACAGAGGGGTTTCCTGCGCGGCAAGTGAAACCGTGAACAGAAGCATGGAAAGAAGCAGGTACCTTTTCATATACATTCTTATAGTTTTCTCAAAGTTACGACAATAATCGTATCTTTGCAAAAATCTGAATACAATGAAAAGAATACTGACAGTCATTGCGGCGGCGGCCGTCTTCGTACAGTTTGTATTATAATTCTAAAAAAATAACTATCTTTGCACTCCCAATCGGATGGTTCCGTAGCTCAGCTGGA
>DGHE01000133.1 GCA_002392525.1 Bacteroidales bacterium UBA3856
CACCAGGTGTGCTTGAGGTGCCACTTCTGATCCCGGAAGTACACGTGGTCTGTGATGCAGATGAGCCGGCGAAGGTCCAGCTGGTCCACGCCGGTTTCTTCCTGGACCTCGCGCATGGCGCAGATTTCAATGTCCTCGCCGGCTTCCTGATGCCCTTTAGGAAGGTCCCAGAGGCCGTTTCGGGAGATAAGGAGAAAGTCTCCGCGGCGGTTGCTCACCAGTCCTCCGGCAGCGTTTACCTCCTTGAACTCAGAGCAGATGCGCCGATACGTCTTTTCGATATCGGTGGTAGGGATATAGATGCGGGAAAGGGTATCCTGCACTTCGAACATCCGGACCAGCGCCCCGATGTCAATGATTTCCCCTACATGGAACTCTACGGAGTTGGGATCGGCCAGGGCCTCTTCGTCGGGGGAACAAATAATGATACAGCGCTTCTCGAAGTATATTTTGTGCATGATTTTTGCTAACTTTGCGTGATGCAAAGATAAACAATTATGACCAATATAGAAAGTAAACACGGAACCGTGTCCCGGCAGCCCTACGAGCTGTATATGTCCTTCACGGACCTGAGCAACTTCGTTAAAATGCTCCCGGAGGACAAACGCGAAATGATTACCGCCGATATGGATACCCTCTCCGCCACGGTGCAGGGATTCAACATTGGCGTAAAAGTGCACCAGAGAGTGCCTTACAGCCGCATCGAGCTGGTAGATTACGGCGCACCCTTCGCCTTCCACATTGTCATTCATTTTGAGCCGGCCGCAGACAATGCCTACCACACCGACTTCTGGATTGAGGTGGAGGCAGACCTCAACCTCATGATGAAGATGATGCTCTCCGGCAAAATCAAGGAAGCCCTGGACAAAATGGTAGATGGCCTGGTAGATGCCTCCAACGGCAAAATGCCGGAAGGTTTTGACATGGAAAAGTGGGCCGGAAAATAGCTCGGAATGACAGAGATCCCGGCTGGTTTTAAGGAGTTACTGGAGGAATCGGTTCCTGCGGAGAGGGCCGAGACCGTTGTGGCGGCGCTTTCGGCGGCGCCGTCGGTTTCTGTCCGCCTCAATCCTGCCAAACTGCGGGAATGTCCTTTCCCGGACGCCGAAAAAGTGCCCTGGAGCCCGTACGGCTATCTTCTTAAAGAGCGGCCCGTCTTTACGCTGGATCCTCTGTTTCACGCCGGGTGTTACTACGTGCAGGACACATCGGCCATGTTCGTGGGCCATGTGTTCCGTGAAGTGACGCAGCATCTGCAGCTCGGTTGCCGCGTGCTGGACCTCTGCGCCGCCCCCGGAGGGAAGACCACCGACCTTGCCGCATCGCTGCGGGAATGCTTCGGAGACCGCTTTTCCCTCACTGCCAACGAGGTCATGAAAAACCGCTTCGGCGTGCTTCGCTCCAACGTGGAAACGTGGGGAGATCCTTGCATCGGCACGGTTTCCCGCGATCCGTCGGCCTTCGGAGATGAGCCCGCCTTCGACGTCATTCTGGCCGATGTCCCCTGTTCCGGCGAAGGAATGTTCCGCAAAGACGAGCAGGCTGTCGCTGAGTGGAGCCTCAAAACCGTGGAATTCTGCGCCGCAAGAAGTCGCAGGATTCTGGCCGATATCTGGCCCACGCTGAGGCCGGACGGCATCCTCATCTACTCCACCTGCACTTTCAACCATTTCGAGAACGACGACACCGTGGCGTGGATTGCGGAGGAATTGGGGGCCGATGTCATTACGCCGAAGGAAGAAATTCTTCGCTCCGCTCAGAATGACAAGTACCAGGTAACGGCCACGAAACACGGCTACGTGCTACTGCCGGGGTTGGTGCCGGGTGAAGGCCAGTATGTCGCCGCACTGAAGAAAGCTGGCGATGCCGGATATGTCGTCGGCAGCGGAAAGCAGGGCGCAGCGGGCATTTCCATCCCGCAGAGCGCAGGACCGCTGGTAAATGTCGACCGCCTCACCGCCCTGCACTACCTTCACGGTGACGCGATCGTGTTGCCGACGGAGGCTCCCATCGGCCCGGTTATTATCGGGTATGAAGGGCATGCGCTGGGCCCTGCCAAAAACCTCGGCAAACGCTGCAATAACCTCTATCCCAAGAACAAACGCATACGAATGGATATCCGATGAAAAGAATCGTAACCCTTTTCCTTACGCTGGCCCTCTCGCTCACGGCGCTGGCCCAGGAACCCCTTTCGCAGGCCGAATTCCTGCGCCGTTACACTAACCTCGTCCAGCGCGTAGGCCCGGCCGGCGTGGGCGTGGAAACGCTCCTTGGCAAATGGGAAGAAGCCTGGCCCGACGACCCGCAACTGTATCTGGCCCGCTTCAACTTCTGCTACACCCGCAGCCGGTCTTCGCACATCGAGGACATGAGCGTGGACAAATACCTGGGACAGGCACCGCTCCTTCCCATGACGGACTCCCTCGGGAACAAGCACAACTACTTCGAGGTCTTCGAGTACGATGACGACCTCTTTGCCCAGGCCAACAGCGCTATCGGCCAAGCCATTACCCTCAAACCCTGGCATCTTGACTACCGCATGGCCAGGATTGACGCCCTCCTCGCCTACGAGAAAGACAAGCCCGAGATGACCCTCCAGGAACTCAAAGCCCTGGCCGACAAACATTATAAGGAGCACCCCGTGTGGGAATATGAGGGCATGGACGGTGTCACCGAAGAGCAGTTCCGCGCCTTCATGCAGGACTACTGCGTCACCATTTTTCGGCTGGGCAGCGAGACATCGGCCCAGGCCTTCAAGTCCCTCAGCGAGCACATGCTCACCTACTGCAAGGACGAGCCCCTCTTCCTGGACAACCTCGGCAGCTACCATCTCGTTCGCAAGGAGTACAAGCAGGCCCGCAAGTACTACGACCAGGTACTCAAAAGGCATCCCTCCGACATGACAGCCCTCAAAAACGGCATCCTCATGGCCCGTACCATGAAAGATGTAAAGCTGGAAAAGAAGTACCTGGCTCTCATGGCCCAAAACGGCGAGACTGAGGCCGATAGAAAAAGCGCCCAGGCCCGCCTGGACGCCTACAATCGAAAGTAATTCTCGAGTCGCCGTTAACACGTTGAATATCAACGCTTCGGGTAATTCTCTTTAGGCTGATCGGCCTA
>DGHE01000065.1:0-3858 GCA_002392525.1 Bacteroidales bacterium UBA3856
ATGGTGGAATTCTCCTCCTACGGCCGCCTTCTGCACCACTACCTCGCCGTCCTTCCCAACGCCGTGAGCGAGCAGGAAGAGCAGGACCGCGCCATCGTGAAAAACGCCAAGGACGCCGCCGCCGTGCTGCAGTCCCTGTGCGTGGAGATGGATGCCCGCTATGAACTCCTGTCCAAAGCCTTTGTCAACAATATCAAGCTGTATAACAGCAAGTGGAAGGAGCACCATCTGCGCTCCGACGAAGGCCATCACTTCCTCCCGTACATTGTGGCGGTCATCGATGAGTACGCAGACCTTACCATGTCGGTGGGCGCCGGTCCCGAGTCCAAGGCCCTGGCCCGCAGCATCACCACCTCGGTCATCCGCCTGGCCCAGAAGGGCCGCGCCGCCGGTCTCCACGTAATCCTGGCCACCCAGCGCCCGACGGTAGACGTCATTACCGGCCTTATCAAGGCCAACTTCCCCATGCGTATCGCCTTCCGCGTAACGTCCCGCATCGACTCGGCTACCATCCTGGACCAGCCCGGAGCCGACAAACTCATCGGCCGGGGAGACATGCTGTTCTACAGCGGCATCGAGATGGAACGCGTGCAGTGCGCTTACATCGGCAACGATGAAATCGTGAGACTTACCAAGTCCATCGGAGACCAGGTGGGCTACCAGAAGAGCTACAACACGCCGTATTACCTGCCCGAACCTCCCAGCGAGGGAAATGACAGCGGGGACGGCGGCATGGTAGACATGAAAGCGCTGGACGAACGCTTTGAGGAAGCAGCCCGCACCGTGGTGCTCAATCAGCGGGGCTCCACCTCCGACCTTCAGCGAAAGCTTGGCATGGGATATGCAAAAGCAGGCAGAGTGATGGACCAGCTGGAGGCCGCCGGCATCGTGGGCCCGCAGAACGGGGCCAAGCCGCGCGAGGTTCTGGTGAAGGACATCGCGGAGCTGGAAGGCATCCTGCAGCATTTCCTCAATCAGTGAAACGCATTGTAAGCATATTCCTTTTCTCTGTATTGACGCTCACGGCCCGTGCGCAGGGCGGCGGCATCTCGCTTCTTGACCGCGTGGAGGGTCACCGCGTCACGTTCCACTATACCTACAGCCTCTCGCAGGCGGGAAACGCATTCACTACCGTCACCGACGGAGACGTTATGGTGGAAGGGAATGCATACATCCTGGAAGGCCTGGGCCTCAAGGTCATCAGTAACGGCATTACCCGCTGGACCCAGGATGAGGACGCAAAGGAGGTGCTCGTAGAAAGGGTGGAGCAGGAAGACCTTTTTACCAATCCCGCCCTTTTCATCGGCTCATACAAACGGTACATGGACAGAATCCGGGTCAATGCGCAAGGGGTAGATTCCCTGGATGTGACCCTCACGCTGGATGAAAACACAAAAGCCCGTTTTCTGCTGCAGCACATCGTGTACGGGCCCGTGCAAGGAAAAAGCGACTTCTCGCTGAATGAGAAATCGCTTTCCAATGAGTATGTGATAACGGATCTCCGTTAGTCTTTTACGCAGCGTACACCCAGATACAGGCTGTTCTTGTCTCCCTTTCCGGTTTTTGCCAACGGCTCCTGCTCGAACAAGTAAAGGTAGCAACCCAGTTCTCCGTCGGAGTCCGACGTCCACCAGGAGGCGTATTCTCCCCATTTGTCATAGGTGTTGATGGTATCCAGAATGTCAACGTAGCCAGTGGGAATAGCGTTGAAGCCGTGCTTGTTGTTAATCTGGACAGCCGTCCAGTATTCCCACATCTTTTCACCCCGGAAGGAGGCATCGGCCATAAGGTCTGCAGAGAGAATGTCTCCGGAAGCATCGGCAAAGGAGGTCTCAAAATCTTGGAGGGAGGGGAGATGCCAGCCGGCGGGGCAGGCAGTCTGTGCCTCTTCCCAGTTGTACATACGGCCGATGGGGGCGTCCAGCACCGTAGAGTTCCGGAAGCTGAGGCCGCAGGAACTGTTATTGAGGTTGGCGGTCTTCCAGGTTATGCCGTTTACTTCTGTCTCCTTGGCCGCGGATAGGCCGGTGAGCACAGTCTCGGGGTCTACCACCACAAAGGCGCTGGAGGCCGATGCATTGTAGCACCCGGAAGCGAAGGCGTAGCAGAATACGTTATAAGTGCCCAGGGTGTCTGCGGTATAAACGAAGTCCGGGTTGCTCTGGGCGGTGTTTCGGGTAAGAGTATCCTTGGCGGCGCTGTTTACTTGCCAATAGAGTCCCAAAGTGGGCAGGGCTCCTTTGGAAACCGTCACTGCGTTCACATTGGCGTGGTAGGTGAGGGTGGCTCCTTTGGCCAGGAACGGGGGGACCTGATTGATGCTTAATCCGCTAAGGGTAGGGGTATTGGCGCTCTCCTCTTCTGTCTTCTTGCAGCCGGCGACAGATAAAGCCGTGAGAAGCGCTGCGCCCAGTACGATATATTTTTTCATCATTCTCTTGTGATATAATTCGCAAATATCGGTAATTTTTCGTAATTTTGTACACAATTTTCGCGCCAAGATGAAAAAACTGCTAATAGTATCTGTTTGGGCTTTTCTGGTTGTATGTTGCAGCCGGCCCAGTCAGTATGTGCAGATCTCGGGCTATGCCCAGGGCAGCAACTATTCCGTAAAGCTAAACATGAAAGGTGTGAATGTCCCCGTGGAAACCATCCGGGACAGTATCGACGCTCTTATTGTCAAAATAGACACCACCCTTTCCGGCTATAACAAAAAATCGCTCATTTCCCGCTTCAACGCCGGTGAGAAGATTCCTTCCAATGCCATGTTCATGGACATGTATCGCCTGGGCTACCGCCTGTGGGAGCGCTCCGGCGGTGCACTGGACTTTGGCGCAGCGGCGCTCTACGATGCGTGGGGATTCGGTTTCCGCAACAGTTCCTTCCCCTCGGACGAAGAAATCCAGGAGCTTCTCCGGAAATCCGGCATGGGCCACCTTCCTGCAGAACTCCCGGTGGTGAACGGCTACATAGACCCTGCCCAGCTGGGGTATCCCCAGCTCAATTTCAATGCCATTGCACAGGGCTACAGCTGCGACATCATTGCCAGCTATCTTTATAGCCTGGGCGTCAAGGATATGCTCGTGGACATCGGAGAAATCTGGTGCGACGGCGTCAATCCCAACGGTGAGGCCTGGTCGGTCGGCATCGACCGCCCCGTAGACCAGCCCTCTGACGGCCGTGCCCTCCCGGAAGGCCTGGACGGCATCTGGACGTCTGGCAGCAAGCCCGCCGGTATTGTCACTTCCGGCAACTACCGCAAGTTCTATATCCGGAACGGCCGCAAGTATTCCCATACCATCAATCCCCGCACCGGCTATCCCGTAGAGCATAACCTCCTGAGCGCCACTGTGGTCTCTTCCAACAATGCCGCAGAGTCGGATGCCATTGCCACCTGGTGCATGGTCATCGGCCTGCAGGGGGCGCAAATCCTCATTCTCGGAGACCCTGCCCTGGAAGGCTACCTCATTTATACAGATTCCAGCGGTGAGATGAAGGAATGGGCATCTCCCGGTTTTACACTCCGCAAATAACTTCCAATACCCATAGCAGCAGACGGCTCAGGCCGTCTGTTGCCGTTATCAGGGGCTGTACAGGCAGGCCGATGGCGGCCAGCGCCACCGTCAGCACCGCTACCGTCATGAGCACGCTGGTGAGCGGCAGTGCCAGGAGGTTGGTGAGAAGAAACAGCCGGGGAAACGTGTGGAAGCGCATCCACACCAGGGGCGCGGTGGTGAGTTGGCAGCTGATGCTGAGGGCGGCCGTGTTCCAGAGCCAGCGAAGGGGGTTGAGGCGGCTTCCCTCCGGATACCATTTCTCCAGCGTGGGGTAAATGAGAAAGATGCCGGCCATGGCCAG
>DGHE01000065.1:4003-8728 GCA_002392525.1 Bacteroidales bacterium UBA3856
TTTCGGGGGCGCTGCATGAGACGCAGGACTTCGCTGAGGAGAATGAACAGGAACGCACGCACAATCGAAGGACTGGCGCCCGTCATGAGGGTGAAAAAGCCGGTTCCGGCCGTGAGGAGCGCAAAGCGCAGCACGCGGGCTCCCGGCGTTTGCCCCAGCGGTTTGGTAAATGCATCGAAAATCACGTAGAGAATACCCATGTGAAGGCCTGAGAGGGCCAAAATGTGCGAGGCACCGCTGTTCCGGAAAAGGGCCACGGTCTCCGGCGTCAGCTCGCTCCTGTCGCCCGTGAGGAGGGCCTTCAAAAGGGGCACCGTCTCCCCGGAAGGGAAAGGCAGCGAACCAATGAGGGAGCGAAGCGCCTGCACAGCACCATCGGCCCACCTTTCTACCAGGCCGATGGTGCCTGCCGCGGGAAGGGCGGCACATCGCGCACAGAATATGCCTGCGAGGAGGAAGGTGAGAAGGACGGTGCTTACCGAGACGGACTCTCTCGCGCGCAAAAGCTGCTCCCGGAAGAGGATGGGAAGGGCCAGAACGGGCAGGATCAGGGCAGGTAAAAGCGCCCCCGTGCCGGGGAACAGCACCGTCCCCGTCACGACTCCCGCAGTGAAACACAGAGAGAGGGCTTCGATGCTCTTGACGCTTTCCCTCATATGTGCGAAATTAGTAATAATTTCGTATCTTTGCATGGATATATTGAAAACAATTAACTGTACAAACATAAACTTATGATCATTCTCGTAATCAACTGCGGCTCCTCCAGCATCAAGTATCAGCTGCTGGACATGAAGAGCGACGATGTGTACGATATCATTGCAAAGGGTATCGCAGAGAAGATCGGCCTTCCCGCCGGCATTCTCCAGTATGCTCCCACCGGCAAGGATAAGATTGTCACCGACGTTCCCATCCCGGACCACAAAGTGGGCATGCAGCTCATCCTGGCCGCGCTGACCGATAAGAAAACCGGTGTGCTCAAGTCGCTCGAGGATATTGAGGCGGTGGGCCACCGTATCGTGCAGGGTGGAGACTTTTTCTCCGGCTCTGTGCTGGTGAACGATGACGTTCTCCAGAAGATCGACTTCTGCTCGGACTTCGCCCCGCTGCACAATCCCGCCCACCTTTTGGGCATCCACGCCATGCAGGAGGTCCTTCCCAGCGTGCCGCAGGTGGTCACCTTCGACACTGCTTTCCACCAGACCATGCCTGCCTATGCTTACATGTACGGCCTTCCTTATGAGTACTATGAGAAGTACCGCGTCCGCCGCTACGGCGCCCACGGCACGTCCCACCAGTTTGTAGCGGGCGTAGGTGCCAAGCTGGCCGGCCTGGACATCAACAACTCCCGCATCATCACTTGCCACCTGGGTGCCGGCAGTTCCATCTGCGCCATCCAGAACGGCAAATGCGTAGATACTTCCATGGGCTTCAGCCCGCTGGAGGGCATGATTATGGGTACGCGCGTGGGCAACATCGACGCCAACGCCGTCATCTATCTGGAAAACAAGCTGGGCGTTACCCCCGACGAAATGTCCGTCATCCTCAACCGCAAGTCCGGCTTCCTGGGCCTTTCCACCAAGAGCTCCGACGCCCGTGAGCTGGACGAGCTCGCCAACAACGGAGATCCCAAGGCCAAGCTCGTGTTCAAGAAGTTCACCTACGACATCATCAAGAACATCGGCTCCTATGTGGCTGCCATGAACGGTGTAGACCTCATCGTGTTCACCGGCGGTATCGGCGAGCACAACAGCCGTCTGCGCCGCCGCGTGCTGGAGAACTTCTCCTATCTGGGCCTCAAGGTAGACTATGAGGCCAACGTGGCCTTCGGCGAGGATGCCATCATCACCACCGAAGATTCCAAGGTGAAGGCAGCCCTCATCTGCACCAACGAGGAACTGGTGATCGCCCGCGATACCATGCACTTAGTACTTGAAAATCAGGAATAAGAAATATGATTACCAATTTTAATGAACTTTTTGCCGAGCTTAAGGCAAAGAATATCTGCAAGAAGATGGTGGCGGCCTGGGGCGTAGACTCCCACACCATCGAGGCCGCATCCCTGGCCACCGACATGGGCTTCGTGAAGGTTACCCTGGTGGGTGACTGCGAGCTCATCGCCAAGGTTTGCCAGGATTGCAACATCGATATGGCCAAATTTGAGATCGTGGACATCAAGGACGAACTTAAGGCTGTGGCCGAGGCCGTGCGCATGGTGCACGACGGCGAGGGAGACGTCCTCATGAAGGGCCTGTGCTCCACCGACAAGTTCCTGCGCGCCATCCTCAACAAGGAAGTGGGTCTGCTGCCTCCGAAGGGCCTCCTCTCCCACGTGGGTGTTATCGAGAACCCCAACTACCACAAGCTCATCTTTATTACCGATATGGCTGTAATTCCCGCTCCGGACTTCCGCCAGAAGGTAAAGATGGCCGGCTTCGTGACGGGTGTGGCCCGCAGCTTCGGCATTGCCATGCCCAAGATTGCCTTCATCGCCGCCTCCGAGCAAATGATGGACACCATGCCCGCCTGCGTCGAGGGTGCCATGCTGGCCAAGATGTGCGACCGCGGCCAGATCAAGGCCATCGGCGACGGCCCTCTGGCCCTCGACGTTGCCATTGACAAGGAGTCCGTGGAAATCAAGAAGCTTGTGAGCCCCGTGGCCGGAGACGCCGACTGCCTCCTGTTCCCCAACATCGAGAGCGCCAACGTTTTCTGGAAGACCAACTCCAAACTGGCCAAGGATGTCCGTCAGGCTGGTTTCCTCGTCGGTACCAAGGTGCCTTGCATCCTGGCTTCCCGCGCCGATTCCGTGGACGTGAAGCTCAACTCCATCGCTTCTGCCGTAATGTCGGTGAAATAATGAACGTTATGCCCGGCCCAGGCCGGGCATCTTGATTCTTGTCTTCCTGAGCGAAGCGAAGGATCTGTAGTGTATAAAAGAAAGGTTATTTTTTATTTAATATGAGAAAATTCATTGTCGCGGGCAACTGGAAGATGAACACCACCGTGCCCGAAGGCGTAGAACTCGCCAAAGCTGTAGTAGAAAAGTCCAAAAAACTTCCCGCCAATGTGGAGCTGGTCGTCGCTCCTCCGTTCACCCACCTGGCTTGCGTGGCCGATGTCCTCAAGGGTTCCAAGGTTGCCTTGAGCGCCCAGAACTGCGCCGACCACGAGAAAGGTGCCTACACCGGCGAGGTCGCTGTGAACATGCTCACTTCCCTGGGCTGCCAGTACACCATCCTGGGTCACTCCGAGCGTCGCCAGTACTACGGTGAGACCGATGAGAAGCTGGTCGTGAAAACCCAGCTGGCCCTTGCCGCCGGCCTCAAGGTCATCCTCTGCGTGGGTGAGAACCTGGAGGAGCGCGAGGCTGGTAAGCACTTCGACGTTGTTACCGCCCAGACCAAGAACGTCCTCTACAACTTCACCGCCGAGGATATGAAGAACGTGGTCATCGCCTACGAGCCCGTTTGGGCCATCGGTACTGGCAAAACCGCTACCGCCGCCCAGGCCGAGGAAATCCACGCCTGCATCCGTAACGTTATCGCCGAGAAATTCGGCGCCCAGGTGGCCGACGACATGACCATCCTTTACGGTGGTTCCTGCAAGCCGTCCAACGCCAAGGAGCTCTTCGCCGAGAAGGACATCGACGGTGGCCTCATCGGCGGCGCCGCCCTTAAGGCCGACGACTTCCTCGCCATTGCCCTCAGCTTCTAAAAAAGCACACACAGATACTAAGAAACCGGCTCTTGAGGCAAGCCTCTTGAACCGGTTTCTTGACGTGTACTAAAACCTAAACCTACTATATAGATGCAGATAAAAAGAAAATGTTGCAGAAAAAATGAATTTTCTGCAACATTTTTTCTTTAGTGTGAAAAACTTACTTAGAAGCTTCCACGGAAACCTTACGGAATTCCTTCATGTCCTTCATGATCTCGAGGGCAGCTTTGCGGGCGCGGGCGCCAGCGGCTTTGTTGCCTTTAACTACCTGGGCCTCGGCGTTCTTAGCGAATTCGGCGTAAGTGGCATTGATTTTTTCAACAAGTGCTTTCATGGTTTTTGGGTTTTATTGGTTCGTTAATTGTTATGGGTCAAACTTTCGTGCAAGATATGGAAAAAAAAACAAAACTCAAAAACTTTTTTTGGAAAAATTTAAATTTCAGGCAGTTTAGAGCCCGATTTTTCCTCATCTCCCTCTGATTTCTCTTTTTTCTGCACTTGGGGCTTGGTGTTTACCGTGTTCATAGCCCTCTGTATCCCTATTGTAGATACATCCTTGATGCCTTGGATGACACGTGCGGCAAGGTCTGGAATCTGCTCCATTTCTTCTTTGGAGAGTGTGCCCAGGACGTAGTCAATCTGGCCGCCGCGGGAGAATCCGTTGCCGATACCCACGCGGATGCGGGCCCACTGCTCGCTTTCCAGTTTGCGGCTGATATCCTCAAGGCCGTTATGGCCGCCTGACGAACCGTTCGCCCGCATTCGCAGCGTTCCAAACGGCAGGGCTATGTCGTCCGATATGACAATGAGGTTCTCCAGGGGCAGGTGCAATTGCTGCATCCAGTAGCGCACAGCATTGCCGCTCAGGTTCATGTAAGTGGAAGGCTTCAGGAGGACAAACCATCGGCCTTTGAAGGAAACTTCGGCGACGTCTCCGTAGCGGTCGGTTTTAAAAAGGACATTGGATGCCTGAGCCCAGGCATCCAATATCATAAATCCCATGTTGTG
>DGHE01000019.1 GCA_002392525.1 Bacteroidales bacterium UBA3856
CCGCCGGGAAGCCGTCCCTCACGAGCACGAAGCCTTCAGGTGCCCGGCACCGGTTCACAAGGGTGCGGGCCTCATACCTCAGGTGGAAGGTTTCGCCCTTCGTGTCCACGGTGGGGACGATGCGGTAGAGGGTACCGCTCACGTGCTCGATGGTTCCGTCGGAGCCTTCCAGCATGGTGATGGGGGTGCGGAACTGGCTGAGCCAGACATACCAGGATGTTCCTGCGGGAGGATTGGTGATATCCATGTTGTACACGCTCCTGCTGCCGGAAACCGGCTTTCCCTCAGTCCAGCTCACTACGGATTTCACTCCGTAGCCAAGGTAGGTCTTGTAGTCTTCCCAGTCGTAGTAGGGACCTCCCTTCAGGCCGATGATACGGATTTCCCTTTCGTTCAGGAGGGGTTTCACAATGACGTTTCCTTCCTTGTTGCGATAGAATATGAGCTGGATGTTGGCGGCGAAGGGGGTGTAGCGCCAGCCGGGCCAGTTAACGCAGGTCTTGGCGTCCAGGCGCTCTGCAACGCCCTCGAAGCCAAGGAGGGAGGCAAGCGCAAGCACCTGGTAATCGTGGCCGTAGCGGAGGTCGGCGCAGAATTCGCCCGTAGCGATGGCTGCATCGGCCTTGGTGACGATGTCGTCAAGACCGGGACGGGCCCTTTCCATGCGCTCGTCGCCGAATTCTACGGAATTGCACTGGCCAAGGTAGAAATTCATGGCGATGGCCTGCGCATACCAGTAGAGCTCATCGGCACTGAAAAGGCGGAAGAGGCGGTCGTCCAGTTCGAAGGCCGGGCAGGTGGTTGCCATGTTGAAGGTGTTCTGCATGAATTCGGTGCGGCTTCCCACTATCTCGCGGGCCTTGGCAGGGTCTGTGAAAACCTTGGCGAAGAAGGCCGTAGGATCGGGTTTGTGCTGCTTCCAGTAATCGGCAAGGATACCGTAGATGCCGGCGCGGGCTTCACGGGTGTGGTCCGAGCTGATGTACTTCTGGAAGGTCTCGCCGGTGTCCCAGCGGATGTCCAGGTCCTTCTGGAGGGACTGGAGCATGGCCGTTGCCGCGTTCATGGAGATGATGCAGCGGGGCGTCATCGAGGATATTGCCGATACTTTCTTGCTGCCTTTCCTGAAGACATCCCTGTAGTTATTGTACATGCGGGAGGCTATCTCACGGTGCTCCTGCTGGCCAAGGCGGGTGAGGCGGCCGTCCATGTGGTCGTGGAGACGAACGGCCTCTGCAATCTGTTCGCGGGCGGCTTCACCTTCGGCGGTGAGGATGCCGGCCTCGTGGGCCTTGTTGTACTTTTCAAGTATGTCGGCATACATCTTTCCCTCCCAGTTGGAGCGGGAACCGTGACGGCCGTAATGGCTGATGTAGAAAGGCTTGTAGCCCTTCGGGGCGGCTGTCTGCGGGCCGGGGATATACTCGTAGGGGTCCATGTTCACTGCCGTACGGAAGACGTTTTCCTGATAATCGGCAACAAGGGCGGGGTCTTTCTCCTGGGCGCCGAGGGCCAGGGAAAGAACAAGGAGAATGGGTATCAGCAACCGTTTCATATTGTGTGGTGTTTATTCTTCAAGGCGTGCCTGGGAAACGCTTATCTGGCGGCCGTCCTTCCAGGCGATTATGACGGCGTCGGGGAAGCCCTGTGCGCGCACCGTGTTAAGCTGGGCAAGGGCGTCATAATAGTGCTCGAAAATGCCCACGGAGTATATGTAGCGCAGGTTCGGGGACAGGATGCGGTATACGGGAGTAAGGCCGCCGAGGGCCTCCACGTCAAGCGTCCTGGTGGCCTGGGCGAACTGTATCTGGTACACTATGCCGGGCGGCAGGGTGTTGTCCTGTGCCATTCGGCCCACGGGCATGACGCGGAAGGAGGTATTGGGGCGGGGCTTGTCTATCTTGATGCGTATCCTGGGGCCCAGGGAATTCTTGGTGAAGGTGTAGCTGAGGCCTTCACCGGCGATTTCCTTGTCCTCCTTCTCCGTTACCATGCCGGTCTTGAGGAAGGAGTCGGAAAGCTGGTTCTTCTTCTTGTTCAGCTCCGTAATCTGGGCCATGATCTCGTCGGAACGGGCGGTGTCTTCATCCCCGGCGTGGACGGCAAGGGAGTCCCTGAGGGCACGGATTTCGGCATTGATGCGGCTGTAGGTGATGGAATTGTCAGTCTCTTCCACCTCCTCCATGAGGGCGCCCTGGTCCATTCGGCCCAGCTCTTCCACTGGAGCCAGGGAGGCAATCCTCACGATGTCTTCGTGGTCGATGACCATCTTCCTGTCGCGGGAACCGGCGTAATCCAGCACGTAGACGTAGACGCTGTCGGAGGAGCAGTCGCGGTTGGAGGCGAAGATGGTATATCGGCCGTCATCAGTGTCCATGAGGAGGAAATCGTCTCCCGGAGAACTGAATGGGAAGCCCATGTTCTGGGGCTCGCTCCAGGCCCGGGCCTCTTCGTCCCAGTTGGAGAAGTAAAGGTCATATCCGCCGATGCCGTAGAGGCCGTCGGAGGAGAAGTAGAGGGTCTTTCCGTCCGGGGACAGCATGGGGAAAATCTCGTTCCCGAGGGTTGTGAGGCTTTCTCCGAGAAGGCGGGGCGCCGTCCAGCTGCTGTCCGTGCTGTGGGTGTAGAAGAGGTCCCTCACCCCGGCCCCGTCCTGTGCCGAGAAGACTATGCTCCTGGCGTCTTTCGGGAAATAAGTGGGGAGGCCGGCAAGGGAATCCAGTACGTTGGGGCTCGAATGCCAGCTCTGCGGCTTCACGGGATAGTACTGGAAGAAGTCCTTGCGGGAGAAGCGCTCCCTGGTGACCACGTGGGGGTCTGCGCAGATTTCGGTCATGTTTATGGCGTACTGGACCTGCTGGCCGCGTTTTTCCAGGATACGCACAGTGGCGGGGTCGTCGGCAATGTCCATGGCCGCCATGTATTTCTCCACGGCCTGCTGGAAGAGGTAGCGCCGGTGAAGGCTGTCTCCCTGCTCCATCAGACGCTCTACGGAACGGTCCTGCCCCGACAGGTCAAGCCCCGTCGCAACCAGCGTCAGAATTATGCCCAGCAGTACTTTGCGCATTTTGTGTATAAGTCTACAAAAATAATAAATTGTTCTGACATACTTCCTTCTATAAGGAAAAAACTAAAATAGTTGGGCTAAAGTTCGGTTTATCAGAAAAAAATCGTAAATTTGCAGCCTATTTTGCCCTGGCGTGTAAGTGCGCCGGGGTTGAATGGGCTTGAACAAGTATAATTAAAACATAAACTACAATGCAAAGCAAAGGTTGGATCCGTTTTGTAGCAATCCTTCTCGGCCTCGCAAGCATCTGGCAGCTTTCCTTTACTGCAATTACCCGCATTCAGGAAAGCAAGGCCCGCAAGGCGGCAGAGGCACAGGCGCTGCAATTCGTCGAAACTAACAATGTCGCACCGGAAGTGCGCGAATTCGTCCTGGACTCCGTAGCAAACATCAGGAACAGGGCTTATATTGATTCCATCGGCTCGGAAAAGGTATTTCTCGGATATACCTACAAGAGCGCCAAGGAAAAGGAAATCAACCTTGGTCTGGACCTCAAGGGCGGTATGAACGTCATGCTGCAGGTTCAGCTCGAAGACCTGGTCAAGGCCCTCTCCGGAGGCAGCACTGACCCCGACTTCGTTGCCGCAATGGAAGAAGCCAAGAAGAACAACGTCAACTCCAGCGCAGACTTCATCGGCCTGTTCCGTGAAGCTTGGGACAAGGTGGCTCCCGGCCGCCGTCTCGCAGAGATTTTCGCAACATACGAACTCCGCGACAAGATCTCCAACGATGCCACCAACGACAAGGTCATCGAGGTTATCCGCGCAGAGGCGAAGAGCGCTGTCGACAACTCCTTCAACGTGCTCCGCAACCGTATCGACCGCTTCGGCGTAACCCAGCCCAACATCCAGCAGGTAGGCAACTCCGGCAAGATCCTCATCGAACTCCCGGGCGTCAAGGATCCTGAGCGTGTGCGCAAGCTCCTCCAGGGCACCGCATCCCTCGAATTCTGGCCCACCTTCCAGGGCAACGAGGTAGACCTCTACGCCGTCGATGCACGCGTAAGCGAGATTCTTGGCAACCTCGGCGACTCCACCGCAGTTGCAAATCCCCTCTTCCAGGTTCTGAGCCCCAGCGGCTGGAACAACGCCTGCATCGGTTTCGCACAGGGTGTCGATACCGTTACCGTAAACCGCTACCTGGCAATGGCACAGGATGTCCTTCCCCAGGGTTTCCGCGGCATGTGGTCGGTAAAGCCCACCGAACTCGTCCAGGGCAGCAACCTCTACGAACTGGTTGCAATCAAGGTCAACTCCCGTGACGGCAAGGCTCCCCTTGACGGCGGTGTTGTCACCGACGCCCGCGTCAACTTCAACGGCGCACAGAACGGCGGCAGCGGCGCTCCTTCCGTATCCATGACAATGAATGCTGAAGGCGCTTCCATCTGGGCTCACCTCACCAAGGACAACATCGGCAAGCAGGTTGCCATCGTCCTCGACGGTCTCGTGTACTCCTATCCTACCGTCAACGGCGAAATCACCGGCGGTTCTTCCGAAATCACCGGCAACTTCGACGTCCAGGAAGCCGAGGACCTTGCAAACGTCCTCAAGAGCGGTAAGCTTCCCGCACCTGCCACCATCATCCAGGAGCAGGTTGTAGGTCCTACCCTCGGTTCCGCTTCCATCAGGGCCGGTCTCATCTCCTTCATCATCGCATTCTGCCTGGTGCTCATCTACATGGTATTCTTCTATCAGGGCGCAGGTCTCATTGCCGATGTAGCTTTGCTCTGCAACGTTCTCCTCCTCTTCGGTGTCCTCGTAAGCTTCGGCGCCGTCCTTACCCTCCCGGGTATCGCCGGTCTCGTCCTTACCCTGGGTATGGCCGTTGATGCCAACGTTATCATCTACGAGCGCATCAAGGAAGAGCTGGCTGCAGGCAAGGGCTTCTCCCTCGCGGTTGCAGACGGTTACAAGAACGCTTACTCCGCAATTATCGACGGTCAGCTCACAACCCTCATCACCGGTATCATCCTCTACATCTTCGGTTCCGGTCC
>DGHE01000140.1:0-545 GCA_002392525.1 Bacteroidales bacterium UBA3856
CCTCCGGGACCGCCCTGCCCGCCGGAATACGTGGTGAGGCTCACGGCGGTTCCGCCGGAGATACCATCGGCCGCCCATACTCCATTGCACACGGGTTCTCCTGCCGATACGCCGGTGTACCCCTGGGAGAGCGAAGGTGCGCTCACGGCTACGCTCGAGACGCCGGAAGGTGCCTTGAAGGCGGCGATGAACGAGCTGCCGTTCCACAGGCCGTTCCAGCCTCCTGCGCTGCAGCTCATGCTATACACGCTCTGGGAAGCCGAATAGCCGTTTTCCAGGCCGCCGTAAGCCACTACAGTGGCGCCGCTGTTGATGTAGAGCTTGTAACCGCCCTCGGTGTTGGCGTCCAGGGCCACTTCGGGCGCCCCGGCTGTGGTGACGGCAAAGACGTGGCCTCCGGAGAGTTTCATGTCGCCGTTGGCGTCAATGGCATCATTGCCGGTGGAATGGCCATAGACATAGCCGCCCGTGATGGCCATTTCTCCCTGGCTGTTGATGGCGTCGTCACTGCCGGAGTAAGCATAGAGACTGCCGCCCGTGACGGT
>DGHE01000140.1:654-5236 GCA_002392525.1 Bacteroidales bacterium UBA3856
CCGCTCACCAGGAAGTTCCCGCCATACACGTAGCTTCTGCCGCTTCCTTCCTTATAGCCAATTTTGATGGCTTTGACCGACACGTCGTTGCTTTCCCGTCCGGAGGTCGTGATGACAAGGGTGCCGCCGCTGACGTAGCTGTCTCCCAGGCTGCCGTTTTCCGTATAGTAATTATAGCTGCCGGCCCGAATGCCCTTGCCGCCGGCACCGGTATTGGTGATGGTTACTGTGCCGCCCGTCATGCCAAAGTAATTGTCGGCCTTGATGCCGGCCGTCCCGGTATATTCCCCGTCCTCGCTGTCGTAGGCTACCCCTCCGCTCACATTAATGGTAGTGGTGCCGCCCTCGACCAGCACAAAGCCGTCGGAGGTGATGCCCTTTTTCATGGCGGCCTGGGTGGTCACGTTGAGGGTGCCGCCGGCAATGCGGACGTATTCTTTTCCGCGAATGCCGTGGCCTGCACTGCTGCCGGCCCATGCGGTGATGGCTGGATTCTCTGTCAGATAGAGGTAGTCGTCGGTGGTGATGGCACCCTTTCCCTGTGCGTTCAGGGCCGTTACGGTGAGCGAACCGCTGCCGCTAACGACCACTTGGCCTTCCGAGAACAGGACCGCCTTCATGTCTTCGTCGCCGGAGTCGTAGGAGGCCGATGCCGCGTCGGAGAGCTGGTTTTTGCCATTGACAATAAGGTAGCATTTCTTCTTGCCCTGGTTGTTGATGGCGGCGCCGGCCGGATTCACAAGGGACACACCGTCCAGGACGATGGTCTGGCGGTTCCCCGAGTAGGTCTTGAAAAAGCCGTTGGCGGTGCTGCCCTGGAGGATGTATTCGATAACCTCGTTGTAGGCCGTGTTGTCGGCGGTCACTTCGTTGCCGTTAACCTGGACTATCCCGTTCCCGTCGCCCGTCACCACAGCATCTCCGTTGTCGGAGAACACGATGGTAATGGTCCGCGTCGTGGGCGTTTCTTCTGTATCGGTTTCTTCTTCTTCGGTAGAGGGAAGGGGCTCGATTCCGCTTCCTTCATCGATAATGCTGTCTTTGCTGCATCCCGCAGCGAGCACGGCCGCTGCCAGGATTTCCATCCATATCTTTTTCATGGCGTTCATTTTTTATCTGAAAGCAGGTTATGTCAAAAACCCGGCCTGAAGTTGTCTAAGACCGGGTTTTTCAGCGAACGTGCGTTTTTTCTCAGCGAACAGAATTTTTTTGTATTTTTGCGTAATGATGGATGTTCAGAAGAAACGCACTTTTGCGGCGGCAGCTTTCATTTCGGCCTCGCTGGTCCTGCTGGCGATGGCGGTATGGCTGCTTCTGGCGCATCGGCCTCCCATGCAGCAGGGGCCTCCCCCCGGCGGTCCTTTCCCCGGCGCTCCCGCGCCTGGCGGCCCCGGTCCCGGTGGCCGCCCGCCCATGATGATCGAGGGGAAAGTGGCCATCATCAGCGTAATGGTGGTTTGCATGACCCTTTGCGTAGTGTCGGCCATACGCCTTCTCCGGCGCAGGCCCGCTTTGTCCACTCCCGACGCCGCTCCGGACTCCATCAGTTTCAAGGCAGACTACAAAACTGTCACGGTGCCGCTTGGCGACATCCGTTACATCGAGAGCATGAGCGAGTATGTGAAAATCTTCCTGGATGGAAAGGAAGAACCCCTTATCGTGCTCTACAGCCTGAAACGGCTGGAACAGGAACTCCCGTCCAGCCGTTTTATCCGTATTCACCGTTCCTATATCGTGGCACTGGACCGCGTCCGTGCTTCGAGCGCAACCACTGCCGTCCTGGACGGTGATGTTATCTTACCGGTAGGCGCCAGTTACCGCGCCGCTTTCCGCTCTTATTTCCCGGCCAGGTGACACTCCCAGGCCCAGGCGGCCTTGAGGGTTTCCTCGATGGTGCGGGTCGCTTTCCAGCCCATCTGCGTGTTGGCCTTGGTGGGATCGGCCCAGATGGCGGTGATGTCGCCGGCGCGGCGGGGAGCTATTTTGTAGTTCACCTTTACGCCATTCACCTTCTCGAAGGCGTTCACCAGCTCCATCACGCTCAGCGGACGGCCGGTACCCACGTTGAACACTTCCACGTCTTCCTTCATCTTGCCCTCGATCATGCGGGTGACGGCATAGACGTGCGCCTTGGCCAGGTCTACAATGTCAATGAAGTCGCGCTGGCAGGTGCCGTCGGGCGTGGGATAGTCGTTTCCGAAGATGCTCAGGCATTCGCGTTTTCCAATGGCCGTCTGGGTGATGAACGGTACCAGGTTGTTGGGAACGCCGCGGGGAAGTTCTCCGATGAGGGCGCTGGGATGTGCGCCGATGGGGTTGAAGTAGCGGAGGAGTATGCCTTTCAGGACGCCCTTGGAGGCCTTGACGGCATCCCGGAGGATATCTTCGCACATGGTCTTGGTGTTGCCGTAGGGAGAGGTGGCCGGCTTGCGGGGCGTGTTCTCGGTTACGGGCACGGAGTCGGGTTCTCCGTAAACGGTGGCCGATGAAGAGAACAGCACGTTGCATCCACCTTTCTCCTGGGCTGTTTCCAGTACGTTGATAAAGCTCATCAGGTTGTTCTTGTAGTACATGAGGGGCTTTTCCACCGACTCGCCCACTGCCTTGAAGGCGGCAAAGTGGATGACGGCATCGATGGGATATTTGGCAAACAGGGCCTTGACGGCGGCAGCGTCGCAAAAGTCAACGATTTCCAGCGGCAGGGTGCGTCCGGTAATTTTCTGGACACCTTCAAAGCAGGTGCGGTCGCAGTTGGAGAAGTTATCGGCTACAACAACATCGTAGCCGGCTTCAATCAGTTCCACGGTTACGTGGCTGCCGATAAATCCGGCGCCGCCGGAAACAAGTACGGTTTTTTTCATAAGCTTATTGTTTGGTTTTATTCTTTTTCTGTGCTCTTTCCCTTTCCCGCTGGAGATACTTCTCAAACAGGGCGCGCTCTTTCTGCGCTTTCCTTTCCAGTTTCCGCAGCGCCTTCAGCTTGCGGGCCCGCTCCTTTTCCAGTTTCTTCTGCTTCTTGGCGGCCTGTTTTTCCTGGTAAATGCGGTCTTCCTCGGCCCACTTTGCTTCGCGCGCGGCCTGTTTCTGGGCCTTCAGACGCTCCCGTTCAGCCTTTTTCTGCTCCTTCTCCAGGGCCCTCAATTGGGCGCGGGTGAGGGGCTTTTCCTGTGACAGGGTGTCGGCAGGCACTGCGGCGAGGGAGTCGGGAAGGACCGTGGGCGCGGCGAGGCTGTCCGGTGCCGCGGGCAGGTTGGCGAGGGTATCGGCCTGCTGTGCCAGGGTGTCGGCGGGGGCCGTTACCGCCACTGTGTCCTTCGGGGCCAGGGCTTCCATCTCCTTCCGGCGCTGCTCTTCCCGCTGGCGTACAACCGCAAGGGAGTCGCGGATGGCAATGTCACGGTATACTTTCCTGATATAGCCGGGGAAGTAGTCGTTGGTCTGGCGGAACTCCGTATGCGGCCGGGCCAGGTAGGACGTGCGTTCGCTGGGGCGGGGCACCAGGGTGGTTACGTCCAGCGGGGAGGCCGGGCGGCGCTCCGGCTCCCAGCGAAAGCCCTTGAGCTGCTTGTCGTCCTGCGGCAGCTGTACGGTGGGATAGCCGTCGTTCTTGGGATTGTCGTAATAGTACATGCGCTCAATCTCTCCGTCCTTGAACGTGGCATAGATCATTTTGGTCTCCACCTTGTTCACGGTGGCCAGGGCGCCTTTCTCTTCCAGGAAGAACAGGGAAGCGGCACCGCCCAGGGCGTCAAAGCGGGTGAGGGCGCTGGTGGAGTCAAAGTAGGCGACCATCTCCGCTCCCCGGATTTGGTCGTAGCTGTGCGGGTCTTCCTGGATGGTGATGAATGCGTTGGAAAGGAGGTGGGCCTTTTGGAGTTGTTTGCCCTTGATGACCATGTAAATGCTGTCCGCGGCGTACTGCCGGTTGCCTTCGTTGTAGAAGATAGGGTCCTGATACAGACGCACCAGGGAATCCAGGTCTGTGTAGGTGAGGGAGTCGCCGGCCATCTGGAGGTCCCGGCGGAACAGGCGTACACGCTTTGAGCCCCAGAGGAAGGCGGTCTTGGAGGTGTCGGGCGCCGCCGGCGTGGTGTCGGTGGGGGCCGTTACGTTGGAGGTGTCGGCCGGGGTGTCGGGCGCCGGTTTTTTGTCATCGGCCTTGAGTTCGGGCTTTTTAGGACCAGCCTGAGGCTCCGGCGGGCGGTTGGGGTCGTTCTTGGCCGCTTCTTCAGCGGCTTTGCGGGCTTCCTCGGCGGCCTTCCTGCGGTATTCCATCACCGGGTCTCCGGAGATGTCGGCCAGCCGTTTTTCGGCGGTCTTGGTCCAGTCGGCGGGAATGTCGCATTTCTTGATGCTGCGGTACAGCAGTACGTCGGCGCCAATGTAGAGGGTGTCCCGCTTTTCATTTTTCTCGTCGATGGACATGATGGCGGGTTCCCGGGTCATGCGCAACTGCTGCAGGGAATCGGAGTACTCGAAGCGGCCGGCCAGCGCATATACGTTGCGGGTAGTGTCCATCAGCTCCACGTTCCCCAGCATCTCCACGTCTTTTTTGGAGCGGTGATAGTACAGGGAGTCCGAC
>DGHE01000005.1 GCA_002392525.1 Bacteroidales bacterium UBA3856
TCTTCGGCCTGTCCCTGGGCAAGGGTTTCCTCACGGACTACCCGGTGCTCATCACTTTCAGCTGGTGCATCCTGATGGCGCTGAACGTCGTGTTCTCCAATGTCTGGGGCATCATCCTCAAGGAATGGAAGGGCGTATCCCGCAAGACTGTCGCGGTGCTTGTGACAGGAATTATTGTTTTGATAATCAGTACGTTTTTACCTCAGTTATTATAAAGGATGAGTATTTTAGACAGCCGGGCCACCCTGAAGGCCCGTATCGACAGCGTGGCCGAAGTGGCCGGATACCTTTGGCAAAAAGGCTGGGCCGAGCGCAACGGCGGCAATATTACCGTGAATGTAACGGACCTGGTAGATGGGCAGATGCGGTCGCTTCCGGCCTTGGGTGCGCCTAAGCGGGTGGGTACAGCCGTTCCGCACCTGGCCGGGCAGTGGTTTTACTGCAAGGGAACGGGCAAACGCATGCGGGATCTAGCCCGTGCGCCCATGGACAACGGCGCCATCATCCGCGTGCTGGAAGACGGTCTGCAGTATGAGATTGTGGCCGACCGGGAAGTGCTTCCCACCTCTGAACTTCCGTCCCATCTGCTGGTCCACGACCGGATGGCGGCCAAAGGCACTCCTTGCGGCGCAACGCTCCATACCCATCCCATCGAATTGGTGGCCCTGAGCCACAGCCGGCGCTGGCTGGAAAAAGATGCCGCTTCACGGATGCTCTGGTCCATGATTCCGGAAACCAAGGCCTTCTGTCCCCGCGGGCTGGGCGTGGTACCGTATATGCTCCCGTCCAGCGTGGACTTGGCCCAGGCTACGCTGGACACCCTGGAAGAAGGCTACGATGTGGTCCTTTGGGAAAAACACGGGGTCTTTGCGGTGGATACAGACATTATGTCGGCCTTCGACCAGGTGGACGTGCTCAATAAGTCTGCCCTTATCTATCTGGCCGCCAAGGGCATGGGCTTTGAGCCGGAAGGAATGTCGGATGCCCAGATGAAGGAAATGAGCGCTGCGTTCGGACTTCCGAAGTAAAATCCGTATATTTACAGACTGAAACTTATTTTGTCTGTTATGTACGATCTTGCAATCATAGGCGGCGGCCCCGGGGGATACGTGGCTGCCGGACGTGCCGGAAAAGCCGGCCTTTCCGTGGTCCTTTTCGAGAAGAGGGAACTGGGCGGGGTATGCCTGAACGAGGGCTGCATCCCTACCAAAACGCTGCTTTACAGTGCCAAGGTTTACGATTATTCCCGCCACGCAGACAAATACGGTGTCAAGGTGGAGGCTTCCTCCATCGACTTCGGCGCCATTTTCAAGCGCAAGGAGAAAGTGGTGAAAAAGCTGGTGGGTGGCGTGAAGGTCCAGATGCGGGATGCTGCGGTGGAAGTGGTGAAAGCCGCTGCCGTGGTCAAAGGCCGGACCGAAGCGGGTATCCTCCTTGAAAGCGACGGCAAGGAGTTCCAGGCCAGGAACCTTCTTGTCTGCACGGGTTCGGAGGCAGCCGTTCCGCCTATCCCCGGTCTCCGCGAGGGTCTTGCCCAGGGAACGGTGGTGACCAACCGGGAAATTCTCTCCCTGGGTGCGCAGCCTGCTTCACTGGTGATTATCGGCGGCGGCGTAATTGGGATGGAGTTTGCGAGCTTCTTCAACAGCATCGGGACCCAAGTGACTGTGATCGAGATGCTTCCCAAGATTCTGGGCCCCCTGGACGACGAGATTTCCGCCATGCTGCAGGCGCAGTACCAGAAAAAAGGCGTGGAATTCCACTTGGGCTGCAAGGTCGTGGCCGTGGAGGGAAACGACGTGGTCTATGAAGATGCGGAAGGGAAGACCTGCCGTGCCGGCGGAGAAAAAATCCTGGTTTCCGTAGGCCGGAGGGCCAACATCCAGGATATCGGCCTGGAGAATATCGGCGTAGAACTGGCCCTGAATCCCGCCGGCCGTCCCTACGGTATCAAGGTAGACGACAAGATGCGCACCAGCGTCCCGGGTGTGTATGCCGCCGGTGACGTGACCGGTTTTTCCATGCTGGCCCATACCGCCTCCCGCGAGGCAGAGGTTGCCGTGAATACCATCCTGGGTAAGGCGGACCAGATGCGTTACAACGCCATTCCGGGCGTGGTCTATACCAATCCGGAAGTGGCCGGGGCGGGCATGACCGAGGCCGAGGCAGCCGCCAAAGGCCTGAATTATACCGTCCTTAAGCTTCCCATGGCCTTCAGCGGCAGATTCGTGGCGGAAAACGAGCGGGGAGAGGGACTGTGCAAACTGGTTGTGGACAAGGCCGGTCATAAACTGCTGGGTGTTCACATGCTGGGAAACCCTTGCTCGGAGCTGATTTTCGGTGCCTGCATGGCTATTGAGCAGGGAATGAGCGTGGACCAGTTCAAGGAAGTGGTGTTCCCGCATCCGACAGTTTCCGAAATCATGAAGGAAACGGCCTTTACTTTGCCAGCGGAATAAGGATCTTGTACGTTTTGCCGCTTTTATTGGTGAGGTGGCTGTCACGGAGCCAGAGATTGGCTTCCTTGAGGGCGGCGAACGTGACGCCGTGCTCAAGGGCGAAGTCTACTAGCGAGGGGATGGGACCGGTAACCGTGACGGTTTCGCGGTAGCGGAGGGGCGGGTACATGTCTTCGCCGGCCACCCGGAAACCGAAAGCCTCGGGGTTCTCGAAGAACATCTTGCAGGCCAGCAGGCGGAACATGTAGCGGGAGGTTTCTTCCTTGAGCCAGAGTTCCAGGGCTGATGTCTGCTTTTGTTCGGCCAGGCGTGCGGCAATACCGCCCTGTCCGGCGTTGTAACTGGCCGCCACCGTCATCCAGTCGCCGAATTTCTTGTACGCATCTTTGAGAAAGGCGCAGGCCGCCAGGGTTTCTTTCTCGATGTTGAAGCGTTCATCAACCTCGGCGCTCACCTCCAGCTTATAAGTGCCTGCGGTGGCTTTGGTGAACTGCCACAGGCCGGACGCCCCGGTGACGGAGACGGCTTTGGGATCCAAGTTGCTCTCGATGGCCATCAGGTATTTCAAGTCCTCCGGAAGGCCCTGTTCCTTAAGCACAGGGACGATGAGGGCGAACATGCGCCGGCTCCGCTTGAGCATGAGCGTGGAGTTGGTGTGCATGTTGGTGAAGGCGATGAGCTCCCTGTCCAGCCGTTCGCGGAAATCCTGCCGGTCCAGGCGGATGGT
>DGHE01000208.1 GCA_002392525.1 Bacteroidales bacterium UBA3856
ATAGCCCTCTGCGCCAACAACGGTGCCAAGTGGGGCTTTGCATATCTGGCCGTCAATACCTTCGAGACGGTGATTGTCCCCATCCTGGCCGACTTCACCCCGGAGAGCGTCATGGGCCTGGTGAACCACAGCGACAGCATCGCCCTGTTCACCAACGCCGCTCGCTGGGCCAAGATGAACCCGGAGAAAATGCCCGCCCTCAAGGTAGTCTTCGACGTAGACAACTGGAAGGTACTCTTCTGCCGCGACGCCAAGATCCAGGAAGCCGTAGACAACCTGGACCAGCTCTTCGCCGAGAAGTACCCCAAGGGCTTCGGCCCCGAGGACGTTGTCTTCCCCACCGACAACTGGGATGACCTTTCCACCATCAACTACACCTCCGGCTCTACCGGAGACCCCAAGGGCGTCATGCTCACCTACCGTAACTTCAGTGCCAACGTAGACTTCAGCCAGCGCAACGTGCCCGCCGGAGACAAGATGGTATCCATGCTGCCCATGGCTCACATGTACGGCCTTGTCATCGAATTCCTCTATCCCCTCTGCAACGGAACGTCCATTTACTGGCTGGGCAAGGCCCCTACCCCGGCATCCCTCATCAAGGCTTTCGCCGAGGTCAAGCCTTACCTCCTCATCACGGTTCCGCTGGTGATGGAGAAGATTTACAAATCCAAGGTAAAACCCACGCTGGACAAACCGATTGTCAAGGCCCTCACCAAGATTCCCGGCCTCAACAACATTATTTATAAGAAGGTGAAGGACGGCCTGGTACAGGCTTTCGGCGGCAACGTGCAGGAGTTCATCATGGGCGGCGCAGCCCTCAACCCGGAGGTGGAGCGCCTGTTCAAGAAGATCAAGTTCCCCTACCTGGTGGGTTACGGCATGACGGAAGCCTGCCCGCTCCTGGCCTATGAGCACTGGACCAAGTATGTGGCCGGTTCCTGCGGCAAAGCCGTAGATGTGGCCGAGGTCCGCATCGACTCCGAAGACCCGCACCACGTGGTAGGTGAAATCCAGGCCCGCGGTGAAAACATCACCATCGGCTACTACAAGAACGAGGAAGCTACGGCCAATGCCTTCACGGAAGACGGCTGGCTCCGCACCGGAGACCTCGGTATCATGGATGCCGATGGCAATATCTTCATCCGTGGCCGCTCCAAGAACATGATTCTGGGTCCTTCCGGCCAGAACATCTACCCCGAGGAACTGGAGGCCGTGGTAAACAACCAGCCTTATGTAATGGAATCCGTGGTGGTAGAGCGCGGCGGCAAACTGGTCGCCCTGGTCTTCCCCGACGAACAGGCCATTGCCACTGCCCTTCTGGACAGCGAGGCCAAGGCCGAAATCCCGGAGAACATCCGCCTGGGTGCCAACCGCCAGCTGCCCGGCTACAGCCAGATTGCCAAGGTGGAACTCATGGATAAGCCCTTCGAGAAAACCCCGAAGATGTCTATCCGCCGTTTCCTGTACAAATAGGGCGTGATTTACAAGTAACTATCTATCAAATATTTATAAAAATTCTCCACGTCGTTTTCGACGGGGAGAATTTTTATAAGTGCCTGTCAGCAAGGCATTTCCGCATCACGGCTATTTGAGCAGGCTGTAGCTGCGTGCGATGAAATCGGCCAGGGGCTTGCCTTTGAGCATGCCGCTGCCCAGAAGGGCCAGGTCTACAATCTGGTGCAGGAGCTCGTTACCGGTTGCGAAGGCCTGGACATCGGCCCGGTGTTCCTTGCGCACGGCCTCGCGGGCTTCGCGGGCCTTGGTCTTTTCCTCCTCCGAAGCGCTTTCGGGGGCTTCGGCGGGGAGCTCGGCCTGCGGCTTTACATCGGCCTGCTTGGCGCTCCAGATCTTCTGCACGAGGGGGTTCTCCATGTTCACGGTGATGTTGTAGCTCTCGGGCATGGAGCCGTAGAAGTTCATGCCGCCGCCCAAGGCGCTCATTTCGCGGTAACGGCGCATGAATTCGTTCTGGGTGATAAGGATAGGGGCCGATGTCTCTCCGAGGTTCTCTCCTACCACATAGTAGTCGTTCCCTTCGGGGAGGACGGCTTTGAAGAGGTTCTCGAGGTCGTAGCGCTCGTCTTCCTTCATCTCGGGCTTGATCTTGTCTTCCTTGGGGATGAGGTTCTCCACGGCGTCAGAGTCCACGCGGGCGAAGCGGGTGTCGGTGAGTTTCTGCTCCAGCAGGTTCACGTAGTGGCTGTCCAGTTCGCAGTCCATGAGGAGGACGTCATAGCCCTTGTCCTTGGCTGCCTGGATAAAGGCATACTGGTCCTGGGGCTTGGTGGCGTAGAGGTAAACCAGTTTTTTGTCTTTGTCCGTCTGGGCATTCTTGACAGCCTCTTTATACTCGTCGAAGCTGAAGTACTTGCCGTCCGTGTTCTTGAGGAGGGCGAACTTGAGGGCGCGCTCGCAGAATTTTTCGTCGGAGAGCATACCGTACTCGATGAAGAGCTTGAGGTTGTCCCACTTCTCTTCCAGCTGGGCGCGTTCTTCCTTGAAGATGCTTTCCAGGCGGTCGGCCACCTTCTTGGTGATGTAGGTGGAGATCTTCTTCACGGAGGCGTCGCTCTGGAGGTAGCTGCGGGAAACGTTCAGCGGGATGTCCGGGGAGTCGATGACACCGTGCAGGAGGGTCATGAAGTCCGGGACGATATTGTCCACATGGTCCGTCACGAACATCTGGTTGCAGTAGAGGGAAATCTTGTTACGCTCCACGGCCACGCGGTCCTTCAGCTTGGGGAAGTAGAGGATACCCGTGAGGTTGAAGGGATAGTCTACGTTCAGGTGGATCCAGAACAGCGGCTCCTCGTTCATGGGGAAGAGGGTGCGGTAGAAGTTCTTGTAGTCCTCGTCCTTGAGTTCGCTGGGGGCTTTGGTCCAGAGCGGCTCCACGGAGTTGATGATCTTGTCCTTGTCGGTATCGACGTACTTGCCGTCCTTCCACTCCTGCTCCTTTCCAAAGACGATGGGAACGGGCATGAACTTGCAGTATTTGTTCAGAAGGCCCTCGATACGGGATTTCTCGGCGTACTCCTTGGAATCGTCGTCCAGGAAGAGGGTGATGATGGTACCCCTGTCGGCCTTCCCGCATTCTTCCATCTCATAGGCGGGAGAACCGTCGCAGCTCCATTTCACGGCCTTGGCGCCTTCCTTCCAGGAGAGCGTCTCGATGGTCACTTTCTTTGCCACCATGAAGGCGCTGTAGAAGCCCAGGCCAAAGTGGCCGATGATGTTTCCAATCTGGTCCTTGTATTTTTCCAGGAACTCGCCGGCGCTGGAGAAGGCAATCTGATTGATGTACTTGTCCACTTCCTCCTCCGTCATGCCGATACCGTTATCGATAATCTTGAGGGTCTTTTCTTTCTCGTCCAGTTCAATGCGCACCTGAAGGTTTCCCAGTTCTTCCTTGCAGTCGCCGGAAGCGGCCAGGGCCTTCATCTTCTGCGTGGCATCCACGGCATTCGCGACCAGTTCCCGGAGGAAAATCTCGTGGTCGCTGTACAAAAACTGTTTGATAACCGGGAAGATGTTCTCGGTGGTTACTCCAATCTGTCCTTTGTTTGCCATAATATATATAGGTCTTATAATTTCACAAAAAGCGGCCTCCATGAAGAGGTCGCATCCTTGTAGTCAAATTATAAGCCAATGGCCCGTTTCCTGCCAATTTGGCAGAGATTATTTTTCGATGAGCTTAAGGAACTCGTTGCGGGTTTTGTCGCTCCTCAGGAAAATACCGGAGAAGGCCGATGTGGTGGTAACGGCATTGGACTTCTGGACGCCGCGCATGGACATGCAGGTGTGCATGGCTTCGATGACCACTGCTACACCCAGCGGATGCAGGGATTCCTGGATGCAGTCGCGGATTTGCTCGGTGAGGCGTTCCTGCACCTGCAGACGGCGTGCGAAGGTTTCCACCACGCGGGCTACCTTGGAAAGGCCGGTGATTTCCCCTTTGGGGATATAGGCCACATGGGCTTTGCCGATGAAGGGAAGCATGTGGTGCTCGCACAGGGAGAAGAGTTCAATGTCCTTGACAATGACCATGTGGTTGTAGGGCTCCTGGAACACGGCGCTCTTGACAATCTCTTCGCCGTTCTGGAAATAGCCCTGCGTAAGGAACTGCATGGCTTTGGCCACGCGCTCGGGGGTCTTGACAAGACCCTCGCGGTTCACGTCCTCACCCAGAAGTCCCAGGATGGCCTTGATGTGGCCGGCGATCTCCTGCGTGGTATTTTCGTCGTACTGCTCTATCTTCCTATATGCCATGATTGCCAATTTTGAAAAAAGGACTGCAAAATTAGCGAAAAAAATTCATTATATCATTTTTTTACCTATATTTGCGCGAAAATACAGAAGAATATGTTTTGGACACTTGAACTAGCCAGTGCACTGGACGACGCTCCGTGGCCGGCAACCAAAGACGAACTTATCGACTACGCCACCCGTACCTGCGCCCCCGACGAGGTCATCGAGAACCTGGAGGAACTGGACGACGACAACGCAGAAATCTACGAATCCATAGAAGACATCTGGCCCGACTACCCCA
>DGHE01000228.1 GCA_002392525.1 Bacteroidales bacterium UBA3856
GGCAAGTACGGCGCCAACCTCATGGAAGAGGTGGCCCGCTATGCCATGGTGGGCGGAACCATCGCCTTGCAGCGGAAGGACGAATTCGACGTCATCCATGCCCATGACTGGCTCACCTACTACGCCGGCATTGCCGCCAAGGAACTCACCGGCAAGCCGCTTGTCATCCACGTGCACGCCACTTCCTTCGACCGTGGCAGCGTGGACAACATCGACACCCGCGTCTTTGCCATCGAGAAACGGGGCATGGAAATCGCCGACCGCGTGGTTACCGTGAGCGACCTCACCCGCAACATCGTCATTTCCCGGTACGGGATAGACCCCGCCAAAGTGGTCACCGTGCATAATGCCGTAGACTTCAGCGGCCGGGAGAACCTGCACGTGGAGCGCGGCGTGAAGGAACCTGTGGTTACCTTCCTCGGCCGCATCACCTACCAGAAAGGTCCCGAATACTTCATCGAGGCTGCGGCCAAAGTTCTCAAGCGCACCCGCAAGGTACGCTTTGTGATGGCCGGCAGCGGAGACATGATGAACCGTGCCATCCGTCACGCCGCCCGTCTGGGCATCAGCGACCGCTTCCATTTCACCGGTTTCCTCAGGGGGACCGATGTCCAGAAGATGTTCGCCCTCTCGGACGTGTACGTGATGCCTTCCATCTCAGAGCCTTTCGGCATCTCCCCGCTGGAGGCCATGCGCACCGGCGTGCCTTCCATCATCTCCAAGCAGTCCGGCGCTGCCGAAGTGCTGAAGTATGCCTTCAAGGTAGACTTCTGGGATGTGGATGCCATGGCGGACGACATCTATGCGCTTCTGAGCTATCCTGCCCTGGCGGATTTCAGCGCCCGCATGGGTTACGACGAAGTGAACGCCCTCAAATGGAACGGCGCCACTGCCAAACTTAAACAAGTGTATGAATCAGTAGTAAAATAATCGATTATGGCATCCAAGAGCATCTGCCTGTATTTCCAGGTTCATCAGCCTACCCGGCTTCGCCTGTACAGATTTTTCGATATCGGCAAAGATTCCCACTACTATGATGACTTTGCCAACCGCACCATCCTGCGCCGGGTGGCCCAGAAGTGCTACCTGCCCATGAACCAGCTCATGCTGGAACTCATTAGTAAGCACAAGGGCAAATTCAAGATTGCCTATTCCATCTCCGGCAGCGCCCTGGAGCAGTTCCAGCGTTTCTGCCCGGAGGTCATTGACAGTTTCAAGGCCCTGGCCGCCACGGGACGCGTAGAGTTCCTGGCCGAGACCTATTATCACTCCCTGGCTTCCCTTGCCAGCGAGTCCGAGTTCCGTCACCAGGTGGAAAAACACGCCGCCCGCATCGAGGAACTGTTTGGCGTTAAGCCCACCGCTTTCCGTAACACGGAGCTCATTTATTCCAACGGTATCGGCGAAATGGTGTACGACATGGGTTACAAGACCATGCTCACCGAGGGTGCCCGCCACATCATGGGCTGGCAGAGCCCCAACTTCGTCTACTCCGGAGAAACCCAGCCGCATCTGAAGCTGCTGCTCCGGAATTACAACCTCTCCGACGACATTGCGTTCCGTTTCTCCAACCGCAGTTGGGACATGTGGCCCCTTACGGCTGAGAAGTATGTGAACTGGATGAAGGAGAGCGCCAAGGAGGGGGACATCGTGAACCTGTTCATGGATTACGAGACCTTCGGCGAGCATCAGAGCGCCGAGAGCGGCATCTTTGATTTCATGCGTGCCCTTCCCGAGGCCGTCATCAAGGACGGGACATTTGGCTTTGTGACGCCCTCCGAAGCTACCCGCAAGTACAAGCCTGTGGCCGGAATCGACGTGGAAGACCCCATCTCCTGGGCCGATGAGGAGCGTGATCTCACCGCCTGGCTGGGCAATGAGCTGCAGAGCGAGGCCTACAAGAAGGTCTATGCCATGACCGAGAAGCTGGCCATCGTCAACGACCCCGAGCTGTACAGCGACTTCGGTCACCTTCAGGAGAGTGACCATTTCTACTATATGTGCACCAAGTTCTTCTCCGACGGAGAAGTACACAAATATTTCAACCCGTACGATACCCCGTACGAGGCATTTATCAATTATATGAACGTTATTTCCGACTTCCAGACGCGCCTGGACGAGAAACGTGCGGCGCTGGATGTGAAAGAGACGGCTGTCCGGGAACTGGCGGCTCCCGTGAAGACTGTGCGAAGGAAAGTGGCGAAGAAGAAGTAATTAAATGGTTAAGAAAGAGAAGAATCTACAACCGGACTATTTGTTCGAAGTTAGTTGGGAGGTATGTAACAAGGTAGGCGGTATCTATACCGTCATTGCCACCAAGGCACTCTACCAGCAGTCCCAACTGGGCCGCAGGCATATTTTCATCGGCCCTGATGTCTGGATGCACCGTGCGGAAAACCCGGATTTCCTGGAAGATCCCATGCTGTACCGCTCGTGGAAGGCGCAGGCGCTCGCGGAGGGGCTCCGTCTCCGTATCGGCAGATGGAACATTCCCGGCAAGCCGGTGGCCATCCTGGTAGATTATAAGCAGTTCCTGCCCCAGGCCGATGAATTCCTGGCCGCCCTGTGGCGGGATTTCGGCGTGGATTCGCTCACCGGAAACTGGGATTACAAGGAGTCGGCTGTGTTCGGCGTCCTTGCCGGCCGCGTGATTGAGAGCTTCTGGCATTACAACCTCAAGGGAGATGAAAAGGTGGTGGCCCAGTTCCACGAGTGGCAGACGGGTGCCGGTATCCTTCATCTGAAGAAAGCGGCCATCCCGGTGGCGACGGCCTTCACCACCCATGCTACCATGTTGGGCCGATGCCTGGCGGGCAACAACCTGCCCCTCTATAACGATATCGCCAAGTATAACGGTGACGAAATGGCCCGCCGTTACAATGTGACGGCCATCTATTCGCTGGAGAAAAAATCGGCCCAGAATGCCGATGTGTTCACTACCGTGAGCGAGATTACGGCCCGGGAGTGCGCCCAGTTCCTGGAGCGTCCCGTGGATGTCGTTACGCCCAACGGTTTCGAGAACAGTTTCACTCCGGCCTCCGACGAGGACTACA
>DGHE01000113.1:0-8483 GCA_002392525.1 Bacteroidales bacterium UBA3856
TCAACATAGACCCCTATGCCAATGCATTCAACGTGGAGCCCATCGGCGCAGCCTGCGCGAGCGACCTTCCCAAGGCAAACCCCTACGTGTTCGAACGTAAATGGGAAATCGATTCCCACTGCTACCCCATCCGCCTGGCCTACGAATACTGGAAGAAAACCGGAGATACCTCCGTCTTTGACAACCACTGGCTCACAGCCATCACGAGCATCCTCACGGTCCTTCGCGAGCAGCAGCGCTACGGCGGCCACGGCTCCTACACGTTCCTCCGTGTCACCGACCGTCAGCTGGATACCAAGTGCGTAGTGGGCCGCGGCAACCCCGTACGCCCCTGCGGCCTCATCGCATCGGCCTTCCGCCCTTCCGACGACGCCACCACCTTCGAGTTCCTCATCCCCTCCAACTTTATGGCAGTCAGCGCGCTCAAGAGGGCCTCCGAGATTCTCGCCGATGTCAACGGAGAGAAGGATCTGGCCGATGAATGCATCGCCCTGGCCGGAGAAGTGGAACGCGCCCTCAAGGAGAACGCTGTCGTGGAGCATCCCGTCTTCGGCCCTGTCTATGCCTTCGAGGTGGACGGCTTCGGCGGCCACTTCCTTATGGATGATGCCAACGTCCCGTCCCTTCTGGCCATGGCCTACCTGGACCCCGCCATGCAGGAAGACCCCATCTACCGCAACACGCGTAAGATGGTCTGGAGTGAGTATAACCCGTATTTCTATCGCGGAAAAGCCGGAGAAGGGATCGGCGGACCGCACATCGGAATCGAGAACATCTGGCCGATGAGCATCATGATGCGGGCCTTTACCGCCACCTCCGACGAGGAGATCCTGGAGTGCATCCTGCAGCTTCTGAGAACCGACGCCGGAACCGGCTTCATCCACGAGTCCTTTAACCGGAACGACGCCTCCGACTTTACCCGCGAATGGTTCGCCTGGCAGAATACCCTCTTCGGGGAACTGATCCTGAAACTGATTGAAGACGGGAAGCTAGAGCTTCTCAACAGTATTATATAGAAGGATGGCGGCCAGCGGCAGATAATCCTTGAGCGAACGCCGCATGGCTGCAAGCCCGTTCTGGATTTCCCGTGTAACCGTACGCACGGGAATCCCCAGGGCCTCAGCAATCTCTTTATAAGTTTTGCCCTCCACCCGGGATGCGTAGAATACGCTGGCCGTCATGGGGGGCATTTTCTGCAGCTCCCGCTCAAAAATAGTGACAATCTCATCTTCGAACAGCTTCTGTGTGAGGCTGTCGTTCTGCAGAATTCGGACTTTTGCGTCCATGCAGGCCTGTTCGTAAATATTGAATGTGCGTTTCTGGGAACTCTGGCGGGAACGGAGATGGTCCAGGCACTTGTGCTTGACGATTCCCAGAATATAGGCAGGGAGAGATTCGGGCAGCTCTGCCGTCTCGCGGGTATCCCAGAAGGTCATAAAGCTCTCAGAAACCACATCTTCCGCCTCCATCCTGTCCTGCAGGTAGGACATGGCAATCTCTATGAAGCGGGCGCTGTATTTCCCATACAACGTAGTGAATTCCTGGAGGGATATGATAGAATTTTGGGACATTTCCGCTGCAAATATACAACAAAAAGAAGAGATAAAAAAGGCGCCGCAACTCTCAGTGCGGCGCCTTAGAAAAAGTTAGTTCTTGTAAGTGACTTTAATACCCGTCAGATACGTGTTCGTAGAGTTGGTAAACGTTACGGTCTTGGCGTTACCTGTCCAGGTGTTACCGGAATACTCTCCGGAATCCGGAGTGAAGTTGGTGCTGTAGTAGGAGGAGTAAGGCGTGAAGACAATCTCCGTAATGAAAAATCCTTCCGGAACGGAGAAGGTCATGACGCCGTTTGCACGTACATTCATATACCAGGAAGAATAGTAGTTGTTGCTTCCCGTGAAGGTAACATCCTCGTAGGTAAAGTTGGCCGATGTGGGCAGGAACGACACCGTCGCCAGCATGTTGACGGTAACATCAACAGACTGCGTGAAGCCGTTGGAGGCAACCGTGAAGGTGACATCTCCGGCACCCACCAGGTTCACAAGGCCCGTCTTCTCATCCACGGTAGCGATGGTCTCGTCGGAGCTGGTCCACACGGGATCCAGTACGCCAAGGGCATCGGCCGGGTCCTTGCGGACGCTGAGCTGGAAGCTGTCGCCTTTGTACACCTTGCCGGCGGGAACGCCGCTGATCACAAGACCGGTCATATCCACGTTGACGGTAAGGTCGATGGAAGAGGTGACGTCGCCAGCCTGCACGTAAATGGTGGCATAACCGCCCATGCGGCCGGTCACGACAGCCTTGGTGGGATCAACGGCATCGGCCGCAACCGTCGCGATGGTCTCGTCGGAAGACGTCCACTTGATGCTGTACGGAACATTGATATCGTCCGGGCCGATGGTGACGCTGAGGTCACCGGTAGCACCCTTCTCGATGGTGAGCTCGCTCACGCTGGGAACGACGGAGGTGACGGGAGAGCTAACCTTGACCAGGCACTCGACGCTCTTTCCGGAGGCCGATGCCGTTACGGTAGCCTCGCCGGCGCCCACGGCCGTCACCACACCCTCTGCCGTAACAGAGGCCACGGCGGCGTCGCTGCTCACCCAGGACACCTTGGCGGCACCCTTGGGCGTTACGGTAGCAACCAGCGCTTCCTGGTTTCCTTTGACAATGGTAATCTCGGCCTTGTTCAGGAAGAGGCCGTTACCGTCGGCGGTACCGACGATTTTCTCTTCCTTCTCGCAGGAGGCGAAGACCGCCGCGCAGGCGGTCAACGCAATCATATAACGAAATACTTTTTTCATAACCTTTACCATTCGAGGGATACGTAATCAAGAGACTTGGTCTCGGGATAGAACTTCGTGGGCTTCTTGAGCTCGCAGCCATAGATGGCCTTGGAAAGGATATTCATGGCATTCCAGTCACGCTGCAGGTTCCTGGAGTCGTTCCACAAGGAGAAGATCATCCAGAGACCGTAGTCGGAGGCCATCCACTGGGAAACGGAACTCTCGGAGGGAGTGGATCTCCACTGGGCAAATTCGCTGGACTGGTAGGATACCTGTGCATTGGTCATACCGGAGTAGGCTACACCGCGGCGGCCGTAGTCACCCACGGCCCATGCCATGTACTCGCCGGGCTCCACACCGTCCACGGCGGCATTGCCCAGGGCGCTGCCATACTGGTAAGACATCATCTCCTTGTCGGGCATGGCCTTCCAGGTCTCGTAGTAGAGGCGGTTGCCTGCAGCCTGGGAGCGCCTGGTGAACCAGGGAATGGAGAGGTCGGGGCTGTTGGAGTACTCGTCGTCGTAGTTGACGCCGTCAAAGCCGTAACCTTCGCAGAGGGCCTTCATCTCCTGGGCAAAGGCGCGTGCGCCTGCGTCGGAGAGCTGGGCCAGACCGGATGCATCGTGGTTGCCCAGCACGGAGATGAACACTTTCATGCCTCTTTCGCGGAGGGGACGCACAATCTCGTCGTAGTGGTCCAGGATGTACTGGCACTGCGGGTTGGCAAAGCAGTACACCTTACCCTTCTCGGCGTCGTAGTTGATGTTGTAGGCAAACAGCACCAGGTGGTCGATGAGCAGATGACCGTCCTCGGTCTCGAACTGAAGCATGTTGAGCGGGTTGGTGTTGTTCACCTCAATCCACACATTGACCTTCTTGCGGGCAGGGTCGTCGGTGGACACCGTCGTCTGGAAAGCCATGTTCTTCACAAGGTAAACCACCCTTTCCTCCGACACCTTCACGCCGCTGGCGGAGGTGCTGGCCTTCAGGGGAAGGAGATACGTCTTCTCCTCCTTGTCGCCAAGGGGGCTCAGCGTAATGTCCAGGCTGCCGGAACGGGTCTTTTTGGCCTCGACAGTCACCTCTCCGTTATCCTGGATAGCCACCAGCTCGGAGGGGAACAGCTCGAAGCTCGTTCCGTGCTTTTCGTTGTACTCTCTCAGGTATTCGGCATCAAGGGCAACCTTGACCTGGACATTTGCAGCAGCGGCTCTCGGGAGCGCGAAGACAACCGAACGGGTAATCTCCTCACTGCGGATCTCCACCACCTGGGAGGTCTTGTTGGTAGAGAGGTCTCGTAAGCTGCCCACCAGCGTGCCCACATTGGCGTAGGCGGCCTCGTCCACGTGGTCTACCGTGATGGCTTCTTTCTCACAGGAGACCAGCGTGCAGGCGGCAATGGCAGCAACAGTAATAAATATCTTTTTCATACTTTATTCTTCGGGAAGTGAAACTTTAGGCCACTGGGTGGCTGCATCAAGCGTAAGGTCGTTTCCGTTGGGAGAAGCGTCCTTGAGAACGGTACCTGCACCGTCATCCATCTTCCAGTAGGCGATGAGGCCCTCGGAAGCGGGATCGACAAAGTAGAAGTGGGTGTCCTGGTTGATTTCTTCCTCGGTGAGGCAGTGGTCCCAGATGCGGACCTCGGCCAGTTCGCCGTCCAGGTAGCGGTCTCCGGCATAGGAGTAGCCCAGCCAGAAGTAACGGCTGCCGCTGGTCTCGCCCTTGTCGTTTCCGTAGGCACCCCAGGTAACGCTGCTGCGTCCGGCATTGGCGGCATCCAGAACCTTACGGCCATCGAAGTAGACGGTAGACCTGCCGTTGTCGAACACGCAGGCCACGTGGGTCCACTTGCCCAGCGTGAAGCTCATGTTGGAGTTGGTCTGGTTCTGCGAGGAAGCGACCTGCAGCTGTGTGTCGGGAACACCGGCATCACCGATACGTAGGAGATAGTGGCCTTCCACACCCATGATGGTGGAGATGAGACGGCCGGCAGCGTTCTGGCGAACCAGGGCCTCGGCGGTGAACTGTCTCATGTTGGTGAACTTCTCGGGGGTCTTCCAGCTCTGGGCGCCGGCACGGTTGTTGGCCATGTTGCACACGACGTTGATGAGAGCGGCACCCTTGAACACATAGTAAACCACCGTCTTGGACGCAATCACGTTGATGTCGGTGACGTTCTTGAGCACCACGGGCATCACGTAGATGATGTTGCGGTTGAGGTTACCCAGGTTGGTGAAAGTGATGATGGCGGGAGCCGATGCATTGGACCCCTTCAGGATCTTCACCTCGGGATTGTCAATGTTGCAGCAGGAGAGGGGCAGAGCCACGGCATCCGGCTGGGCATACTCGGCCTTGTAGCAGTCCAGGTATGCGGGATCTGCGACCAGGACGCCGTCCAGGTCTTCTTCCACCTTGAGGGCGGTGCCGATGCTCAGCGTGCGCATGATGTCTCCGCTGCCGGCCTTCACCAGGATTTCCTCGGATACCGCCTGGGTGTTGATGTAAAGCTTGTTTGTGAAGTGGTGCTCTTCCATGGCCTCTTTCTCCGTCTGGCAGGATACCCATGCGAAGGCGGCGGAAAAGAGGAGAAGTGCATATCTGTTGAGTTTCATGATGGTTCCTCCTTATTTCAAAGGTGAAGGGTTCATAGTGGCGATGGCAGTATTGATCTCACTATACACATTCTGGATGTTGAAGTAGTCAAACTGCGCGTGATTCACGCAGATGCCTTTCTTTCCAAAGCTGGCATCGGGCGTGACGGCCCAGCGGGCGGCACCGTCAATGGCCGAGATGTTGCCGGAGAAAAGGCCTGCGGTGGCCGTCTCGTCGGTTACGTCAAGGGCGGTGACACCCAGGACGAACTTGTCGGCGGGAACACCTTCGCCGGAAGCCATGTGGACGGCAAAGTTAAATCCTTCGAGGCTGGTGACAGTCTCGGCCGGAACAATGATGTACTGGGCCGGAGTGAGCACGTCGGCCTCCAGCAGCAGGTTGTTGGGATTGCCCTGGAAGAAGAGCAGTTTTCCGCTGGCCGCGTAGGTGAGCACGGGGGCGAAGAAAGCTTCCTGGAGTGCGATGACCTTCTCGGACTCGCCGGATTTGAGGCCCAGCGGGTTCTTGCCCACGTAGGAAACCATCACGCCGTCAAGGCCCAGTTTTGTGGCCGTTCCGATGAACGCGTTCACTTTTTCTCCCATCCAGGCAACCTCGTCCTCGAGCGTAGGCTCCGTCTCGGACTCAAGGCCTTCCAGATAGAGGGCATATTCCTTTTCCAGAACGTCGAAATCCAGGGGAATGAGGGTTTTGATTCCCTTCTTTTCCTTCACCTCGGCTACCTCGGAGAGGATGGTCTCGCTGATGGTGCTGTAGTTGTTGAGGACAACGTAGTCCACGCTGTCGGGCAGGTTGTTCACGTGGTCGGCACGTCCGGTGAGGGCGCCGGCCTTGTTGTCGAAGCGGGCGATGAGTACCTGATGCTCGGTGGCATGGTAGCTGCGGACACTCTCCAGGTAAGCCTCGTAGAGAGCCGGATTCTTCTCCTCGATAGTGACGTAGTTGAATTCCAGGGCTTCCTGTTGCGTCCACTTGCTGCATGCACCGGCGCTGAGGATGACCGCCGCAAGGATGGCAATGTATTTAATGCTATTTTTCATATTCTTGTCTCCTCATTATTTGCAGTCGAACCAAAGTCTGGTAGCCATCTGGTCGGGACCACCCAGGTACTTGGAGATGGCCTCGCTAAGGTTGGCTGCATTGCTGGTATATTCTTCCTGAGGGTACTTGATCCTGCGGGGACCTTCGTTGGGAACGAGTCCGCCGGAGTTGTTGGCCTCGTCGGTGCAGGGGAGGATGTGCGGATAACCGGTGCGACGGATATCGGCCCAGCTCTCATTGCCCAGCGGGAAGTTGGCAATCCACTTCTGGATCATGATTTTTTCCTGCTTCACCTCGGCGCTGGCGCTGTCGTCCCAGGCCACCGAAAGGTTGGTGAGGATGTTGTTGTAGTCGTTGGAACCGGCCGGATCGGAGTAGGTGCCCGGAACGGAAGTCATGTCGGCGAGGTAAGCGTCGGCACCGTTCACGCCCCACTGCTCGAAGCTCAGGCGTACGCCCTGCTCGTAGAAGTCCTTGGCGCTGCCGCCCATGTTCCATCCGAATACGCCTGCGGCCTCAGCCTTGAGGAAAGCCGTCTCGGCCGGAGCCATGAGGACGATGGGGGAATTGAGGCGGTCAATCTTGATGCCGGAATACTTGTGGCCCACCGTCTTGTGGTCGGGGATCACAATGCCGTGACGCAGACCCACGTACTCGTAGCCGTCCCACTCACTCTTCGTGAAGTAGGCGCTGCGGCGGGGATCCTTGTAACCGTTCATGTAAAGGACGATGTCGGCGGCGGCGTGGGAGTCACCGGTGCTGATGCAGGCCGATCCGTCATCGTGCGTGGACACGCGGTTGTAGTTGACGGCTACATAGAGGGGGTTGCCGTCGTTGCCGAAGGCCATGAGCTGCGCAATGTCATCGGCCGATGCCATTGCGCCGATCTCGTGAGCGGCGACTTCCTCGGCCTTCTGCTGGGCATAGGCGGGGTCGGCATAGCTCATGCGCATGGCAAGGCGAAGCTTGAGCGAGTTGGCATAGCGGCACCATTTCTCCACGTTACCGCCGTAGATGATATCGGAGGAGGCGGAGAAGTTGTTGGTACGGTTGCGGGTGAGCACCTCAATGGCGGCGTCCAGTTCCCCGATCATGGTTTTGTAGGCCGTCTCCTGGGAGTCAAAAGGCACCTGGAGAGAGCCGTCGTCGGTGATCTTGGAATAAGGCATGGGGCCATAGGTATCGGCGATGCGGTGCATGCCGGCCACTTTGATCACGTTGCCCACGGCCAGGATGGTCTCGTTGGAAGTGACCTGCTTGAGCTGGCGCAGGTTGGGATAGATGCGGGACGGGAAGTCCTCCATGAGCACCTTGGTCCAGTTGTTCGGCGGGTTTAGGCGGCCGATGGAGTTCTGGTTGAAGCCGGCGTTGGCGTCGGAGAGATAACCGGCCAGGGGGCCGCCGAGAAGAGCTTCAGTGAACTGGGTGGTGTTGACATCGAGGGCGATGATACCGTCGGCGAGGCCCAGCAGGGCGGACTTTACGTTGTATCCGTCACGGGCGAGCTCTTCCTCCGTAGCTCCGTAGGGGTCTGTGTTGTACTCCTGGAAGTTGCGGGTACAGGCGGCCACGCTCACGGCAGCTGCGAGTATCAGAGTATATTTAAAGCAATTTTTCATGTAAGTGTCCTCCTTAGAAGTTAATCCTTACGTTGAAACCGAAGTTCCTGGTGTTAGGAGTCATGAAGTAGTCCAGGCCCTGATAGAAGTTGTTGGTGGTCGATGCCACGGCTTCCGGATCGAAGGGGGCCTTGCAGTAGATCATCAAGAGGTTGCGTCCCACCAGCTGCAGGGTGATGTCGCAGACATTTCCAAGAGCCTTGCGGGGGAAGGTGTAGCCCAGGGAAACCTCCTGCAGGCGGACGTTGGTGGCGCTGTAGGTATAGAACTGGGGCACGGTGTCGGTACCGGCGATGGTGGTGTACCACTTGTTGGCGTCAATCATGTCGGAGCCGTTGATGACAACGCCGCCGGCATCACGGGCGTCGGCGGAATTGGCCGATACGCCGTACCAGTCCAGCTTGGCCTGGGTGTTGGA
>DGHE01000113.1:8667-24864 GCA_002392525.1 Bacteroidales bacterium UBA3856
TCGAACTTGGTGAGGGTGCGGGTGGCGATGTTGCCGTTCTCGTCCACATAGATGTTGCCCTGATTGTCGCGGACCAGGTCGGAACGGGAATACAGGTCTCCCAGGGTGCCGCCTTCGGTGAGGAAGAAGCGGGCATTGGCAAGGCCGCCCTTGGCCAGGTTGTCAAACGAGACCGTCTCTCCGGTGACAGGGTTCTTCACGTTCTCGGCCAGGCTCACCACCTTGTTCTTGTTGGTAGAGAAGGTGTAGTTGGTGTCCCAGGAGAAAATGCCCCAGGTGTGGCTGTAACCGAAGGAAAGCTCGATACCGGTGTTGAGGATGTTACCCGTCTGGATGAAGGCCGACTCATAACCGGAACCCGAAGACAGGGGAATCTCGAAGGTCTGGTTCTTGGTGTTGGTGTAGTACCAGGTGAGGTCCAGGCTGAAGCCGTCCAGGAACTTGGACTGCAGACCCACTTCCCAGGAAGTAGTCATCTCCGGCTTCAGGTCCAGCGGATAGTTGGCGTTGGTTGCGTAGGAACCGGTGGTGCTGTTGTAGGAGTGGATAGGGTTGGCGATGAGACGCTCGAAGGCAGAACCTACCTGGGCGAAGGAACCGCGAACCTTGAGGTATTCAATCTGGCGGGGCAGCTGCAGAGCCTGCGAGAGGACTACGGAAACACCGGCCGACGGATAGAAGAAGCTGTGCTTGGTGCTCAGCGGGCCGAACAGGGAGGAATCCCAGTCGTTACGGCCGGTGAGGGTGAGATAGTAGGCACCCTTCCAGCCCACCTCGGCCTGTCCATAGACGGACTGGGTCTGGTGACGGCTTTGGCTCTGGCCGGGTGACATGAGGTTCTGGTCCAGCATGTAGAGGTTGAACTTGTTGGCCAGCTTGCCGGCGGCGATGGGGCCGCCCAGGCTGGTGCTGTACCAGTACTGGTCGTTGATGGAAGCGCCCAGCTGTGCGTTCACGGACCACTCTCCGAAGGAGCGGTTGGCGCTCAGGAGTGCATCGGCATAGGTCTGGCGGTCATTGGCCTGACCCTCGCTGTAGGAACCGTTGATGGAACCGCCGGTGAGCTGGGTGTTGGTGGTGGCGAAGTTCTTGGACTCGTCGGTGATCCGGGAATTGTCCACGCGTACGCGGGCGCTGGCGGTGAGCCAGTCCAGGATCTGGTAGGAGAGGGTGCCGCCCAGGACAAAGCGGTTGCGCTTCTGGGTGGTGAGGTTGCGGTAGTTGATCCAGTAGGGGTTCTGCATGGTGATGCCGGCATCACCGGCAGGCCAGTACTGGGTGTGGAGCTGGCGGGTGTTGTCCCAGCGCTCGAACATGCGGACATCGGCCCATTCACCGCCGCGGGGGAACAGGTAGGCGCCCACGATGGGGTTGTTGTACAGACCCTGGTTGCGCATGTTGCGGTGGTCCTGCATGATGTACTCGGCCGATACGTCCAGCGTCATCTTGTCACCGAAGAACTTGGTGGTGTTGCGGAACTTGACGTTGTAGCGGTTGTATGCGCTACCCGGGATGATGGCCTTGTTGTTGACGGCCGATGCGGAAAGGTATGTCTGGTTCTTGTTGTTACCCGTAGAGAGCGTGAGGGTCTCGGTCCCGGTGAGGCCATACTGGAAGTAGTCGCTGCGGGGATCGTAGCCGTAGTTGTTGCTCTCCTGGAGCGGAAGGCCCCAGCTGCGGACGATGGAACCCTCGCTGGAGTTGAGGTCACCGGTTCCGTAACGGTTCTGGAACTCGGGAAGACGGGCTACGCGGGAGAACTCCGTGTTGGAAGAGAAGGAGATGGTGGTCTTCTCGGCCGATCCTTTCTTGGTGGTTACCACAATGGCGCCGTTGGCAGCGCTGGAGCCGTAGAGGGCGGCAGCGGCTGCACCCGTCAGGACGGAGATGGACTCGATGTCCTCGGGGTTGAGGTCGGCGATGGGGTCGGTCTGGCCGGAGGAGCCGAACTCGGTACCTGCATCCTGCACGGTGGAGGTCATGGGAACACCGTCAATCACGTAGATGGCGTTGTTGCTCTGCGAGATGGACTTGGCACCGCGCATGACAGCCTTGGTTGCACCACCGACACCGGCGGAAGAACTGTTGAGGACCAGGCCGGCCACCTTACCGTTGAGGGTATTGACGAAGTTGGCATCCTTGGCGGTGAGCAGGTCCTCGGCCTTCACTTCCTGCACGTTGTAGGAAAGGGCTTTCTGCGCACGGCGGATACCCAGGGCGGTGACAACCGTACCTTCCAACATCTCGGCCTCTTCCTTGAGGATGACGCGATAGCTGGCGCGGGCGTCGATGGGAAGGGTGACCGTGGTGTAGCCCAGGCTCGAAAACTCAAGGGATGCGTTGGCATACTCCACAGGGACGGTAAACTCAAAGCGGCCGTCGATGTCGGCGCTGGCACCGATGGAGGTGCCTTTGATGACGACGGCGCCGCCGATGATGGGCTCACCGGATGCGTCCACGATGAGACCCTTTACGACCTTGGGACCATTCTCCTGCTCTTTGGCCTGGGGCTTCGGAGCAATCACGATGGTAGAGCCCTCGATCTGATACGCAACATGGATGGGCGTAAACACGGCGTCCAGCGCCTCATTTACGCTTTTACGTTCCACCTTGGCGGTTACTCGCTGCCGGGTGTCTACGTTCATGTTGACAAACAGGTAGTTGGTTTGTTGCTTGATGCTCTGGATAGCCGTTTCCACCGTAGCCTCCTTGAGGTCCAGGGAAACCAGCTGTCCCTGCGCGCGGAGCGGTCCGGCGCAGAGAGTCAGCAGCAACGCCAGGAAAACCTGGCAGATGACTGTTTTCTTCATGATTTTTTGGTTAAAGTATAATGTTGGTTATGGGGATTATCGGATAATTACCGTCCCTTCATAAATCTCGTATTCGAAATCGATAACGTGCTGGAGCACCTTCAGGGCGTGGTCAATGCCTTCGGAGATGCGGATTTCTCCGCTCAACCCGTGAATGGAGGGGTTGGCGGTGGTGACAATCTGCACGCCGTAGACCCGCTCGAACGTATTCATCAGGTCCTTGAAGTCCTTCGCTTCCAGGCTCACGAGGCCGTCCAGCCAGCCCAGGGAACGGGAGAAGTCGGCGGCCGACCGCTGCAGGCGTCCGCCCGAGAGGGTTACCATGTCTCCGGGTTTCATGAGCTGGACGTCCGAAGGATCGCTGGCGCTGGTCACCTGGACGCTGCCTTCCATCAGGATGGTCTCGAAGCGCTCCTCTTCCTCACAGGCGACAACGTCAAAGGTGGTTCCCAGCACTTTGACGTCGGCGGCATAGGTGGACACCACAAACGGGTGGCGCTCGTCATGGTTTACTTTCAGAAGGGCCTCGCCTTCAATGCGCACGCGGCGTTCGCGGCCCTTGAAGGTGGTGGGATACTCGATGCGGGAGCCTGAGTTGAGGGTGACGACGGTGCCGTCGGAGAGTTCGATGTCGGCCCGCTGTCCCGGCTGGGTCTGGAGGGCCATCATCTCATGGGAAAGGGATTCCGTGGTAAAGTACCGGACTCCGAGGCCCGTCAGGACCATGGCTGCGGCGAGGATGGCTGCGTAGGAGAGCTTCCGGCCCCAGTAGCGGAGACGGTACATGAGCGCCTTTTGGGCGGCAGGTTTCCGGGAGCCTCCGTAGAGCACCATCCCTTCATAGATGAAATGCGCCTGTTCGAACTCACGCTGGGCGTCTTCTCCGCTCAGAAGCCATGCACCAATCTGGCGCTGCTCCTCGGCCGAAGCTTCCCCCCTGAAGTATCTGAAAAGAATTTCTTGTGTCATACATTATGCGTAACACATATATGTCGGAGCTGGGAAGGCTGGTTTACCCAAAAAATGCAGTTTTTTTGAATAAAAATTTTTAATTTTGCACATCAAGCGAAAAAACGGTCATGAGATGCTTATTCAAATACGCAGAGGAAGTACGCTTCATCCTGGTTCTCGCTACCTGTGTAGCCCTGAGCCTGTGGCTTCAAAAATACATCCCCACCCATCTCTTTGACGATGTTTTATGTCCCTCTCTCATTGCGTGTTCTATCACGGTTTCTCTGGCGGGAGCGTGGATGGTGCTGCGGCATTCGGAAGGCCTTCGTATCCGCAAGATGTGGGGGTGGTCCATTCTTATTTGGGGCATGTCCGACGTTTTCTATCTGCTTTCCTGGAAGCTCATGCCCGTGCCGGCCATGAATATGGGCGCAGTCCGGCTCACTACGTTTGAAATCCTTACGGGCAATGTGCTGGGCTGGCTCATGATGCTCTATCCCACAGAAGCGCTCCGGCCGGGCTGGATGTCCTTCAAGCACGCCGCCTGTCAACTGGCTCCCATGTTTCTCCTGGCCGGGCTGGACTATCTCCTTCCCGTGAATCTGCAGTTTCTCATTTCCCTGTATCCGTTTGTGCTGGTAGCTTTCCTTTTCATGCACGTGAGAAAATACAGGATGTGGTGTGAGGAAAACTTCTCTTCCCTGGAAGATATGGATGTGCGCTGGATTATCCGTTATCTGGCCATGGTGTTTTTCACGGGCCTCGTCTTTTTCCTCATGTGTTTCCTCCATGGACATACGCGTGGATTCACCCAGCTCTGGCTCACCATTTTCATGATTGTATACGGAACTGAGCAAATCATCTTCCGCCGGGACCCGTGGGAACTGATGCGCCGGCAGGATGATATGAAGGAAGAGGAACACCCCGAACCCGAGAAACCCCAGCCGGACTCCGCCTACCGCAAAGCCCTGGATGAGTGGATGGAGAAGGAAAAACCCTACCTGAATCCGGACTTCAAGCTGCTGGACCTGCAAAACGTACTGCCCATGAACCGCACCTACCTCTCGCAGTTCATCCACTCGGAATACGACTGCAGTTTCTACCAGTTCGTGAACCGTTTCCGTATTGATGAGGCCAAGCAGCTCAAGCTCAAGCACCCCGACATGAAGCTCTCGGACATAGCGCTCCGCTGCGGGTTCTCTTCCCCTTCCGTCTTCTCCCGCACATTCACGGCCATTACGGGCCTTACTCCGCGTGAGTGGGCTCGTGAGGAGCTGGAGTAGGATTCTTGCGATAGGCTCCCGGGTTCGTTCCTGTCGCCTGCTTGAAGCGCGTGCTGAAGTAGCGGGGGCTGGTGAAGCCCAGGGCATCGGCAATCTCCGATATTCCCATTTCGGTCGAGGTAAGCAGCGCGCAGGCTTTCCGCATCTTGATACTCTCGATATACTGGGCCACACCCATGCCGGTGATGGCCTTTACCTTATTATATAGGGAAGCGCGGCTCATGGCCATCTCGGCGGCAATGGCGTTCACATCCATCTCGGGTACGTCCAGGTGCGCCTCGATGAACTGGTTGAGGTGCTGCAGGAAGGCTTCGTCGGCTTTGGTGAAAGTGATTTCTTCCGGGCTCGGAGCCTGCTCCTGGGGCGAGAGGAAGCGGGTGCGCATCTTTTCGCGGGCCTGCATAAGATTGCCAATTACCTGCAGAAGGAGCGCCGTATCAAAGGGCTTGGCCAGGTAGGAGTCGGCGCCGGCCTTGTAACCGGTGAGGACGCTGGCGGCATCGGCCCGGGCCGTGAGCAGGATGAGCGGTATGTGGCTGATACTCAGGTCTTGTTTTACCTGCCGGCACAGCTCAAAGCCGTCCATCCGGGGCATCATCACGTCGCTCACCACTACGTCGGGCTGCCAGTCGCGGATGACTTCCAGGCCTGCCTCTCCGTCGCAGGCCGTGCGGACCTCCTTGCAATAGGGCGTCAGCTCCGTAATGAGCAGATCCCGCAGCTCGGGATTGTCTTCCACGCAGAGAATGCGGTACGGCTTGAGGTTGACTTCCGGCATGCCTTCATCGGGCAGGCTCACCAGATGGTTCTCTTCCAGGGCCTTGCTCCAGGCCGGGAAATTCTCCCGGTCCAGCACCATGTCGGTGATGCTCTTCATCTTCTCGACATTCCGGAAAACACCCTCCAGCGAGGGGTCTTTCGAAACAAAACGCTTGAGGGGCGCGTAGATGAGCGTGAGCGGTGTACGGATCTCATGGCTGATCTGTGTGAGGAACCGGACCCGTTCCTGGGCATAGCGTTCCCGCTGGCGCACAATCAGGTACATCAGGAGAAAAGCCAGAAGGCCCAGCACCATCAGTGTCATTCCCGTGAGGAACCACCAGGTGCGGTACCAGGGCTCGGGTACGCGGAAGCTGAGCATATCGGCCTCCGGTCCCCACTGTCCGTCCGTGCTCAGGTACGACGCCCGCAGCTTGTAGCGTCCCGGGGCCAGCATGCCCACGGGGAAGGTGTCCTCGTAGGACACGGTGACGCGCGAGCCGCGCCCTTCCAGCGAATACCGGATGGGACGCCGGCTGAAAGGGTCGGTGCCCGGAATATTCACCGTAATGTCAAAGGTCTTGTAGTCCCGGGGCAGGGTGAGCGCCTTGCCCGAGGGAAGGACGCGGTGCCCGTCCAGCGAGGCCTCGTAGAACTCGGGAATGAGCATGGGCCCCGACGAGAGCGTGCGGGAACTGCCATACAGGGCCACCAGGCCGCCCAGCCCTCCGAAATAGAGCGGGTAGGAGCCCGTGGCCGATGTGGCCGAGCACAGGATTTCCTGCGGGGAGAATCCTTCGCTCTCGTCCATCGTCTCCATGCGCTGGCGCGCCCAGTCGTAGCAGAACAGACCGTGGTCTGCGGTAATCCACAGGAGATTGTCGGCCGATGCCTGCAGCTGCGTAACCCGGTTGAACATGGGGGTTTCCACCGCGGTGGCACTGTCACTGCCGTCCCGTACGTATTTGATGCCGTAGTCGGTCCCGATCCAGATATAGTCGTGGGCGCGGGCCGCCGCATTGATAAAGTGCGAATCGTGAACGGTGTAGAGCGCATCGGTCGTCATGCGGCCGGCGCTGAGCCGCAGCACCTGGCGGTAGGAAAAGGCCAGAAGGCCTCCTTCCCCGTCGGCCCAGAATCCCTGCAGGCCCTGCAGCTCCTCCTGGACGGGAAAACGGTAAAAGCGCCGGGTGGAGAGCTGGTAGCAGTAGGTGGAGGCGCCAAAAATGTAGATGTAGTCTCCCGACCGGGCCAGCGAAGGCGTATAGCCGGACTGGATCTCTTTCTCGTCGTTTTCCCGGTCCATGATGTAAAAGCGCGTTTTTTTGCCGCTGGCGGGATCGTAAACGTAAAGTCCCCCGCTGAACGCGGAAAGAAGCAGCTTCCCGTTGGAGAAAGGACAGAGGGAAGAGACAATTTCCGTGGAAAATCCTTTGACCGGGCCGATGGTGCCGTCATCGGGCCGGTACACGTTGAGGCCGCCGCCGTCCGTGGCCAGCCAGACGCGGCCGTCCGCATCCAGGCACAGGTCGTTGATGACAATCTCCGACAGGCCGTCTGTCTCCCGGAAGCTGCCGATGGCCGTCTCCCGCAGGCAGAACAGGCCGTGGTGCACGCTTCCGGCCCAGATGCTGCCGTCGGTACCCACGTGCAGGAAGGTAAAGGAACTGGAAGGGAAACTGTGCTCCGGAATCCCCAGAAGGGCCGGGAGCGTCTGGATGCGGCCGTCGGAAGGGTTCAGCGCGCAGATGCCGCCGCCGTCGGTGCCCAGGAGAATATGGTCCCGGAAAGGAGCCATAGACAGCACAATGTCGAAGGTGAGCCCCGAATGGGCCGCATCCCAGTGGGCAAGGATTTCTCCCGTCCCGGGATTCACCTGGTAAACGCCCTGCCGGTAGGAGGACAGATACAGCAGACCGTCCTTGAGAATGCTCTGGAGAATCATCTGGCCGGGGGCCTCCATTGCCAGAGGCACCGGCTGCCAGCTGCTGCTTCCCGGCTCGTAGAGATAGAGCCCGTGGGAGCGGCTCACCAGCAGCAGCTTTCCATCGGCCCCGGGATAGATGGCCAGGATGACGGGAACCGCTTCCTCGGGGAGCTTCCGCTCATAGGTGCCATCGGTCTTGTTGTACAGGAGCAGGCCTTCGTATCCTCCAAAGTAGATGGTCTCGGGCGTTTCGTGGGCGCAGAGGACGGCTTCGGTCCTGGTGCGTACGAATATGTCTTCGGACTCCGAATAGAGGGACAGCCCCAGGTCGGTAGAGACCCAGAGTTTCTCGTGGGAGTCCATGAAGAGGAATCCAATCTGGTTGCCGGTAATGGCGGGGGAGGGGCTGTTGTCGTCTATGTAGCGCTTGATATGTCCGTTCCGGTAGCGGTTGAGCCCGAAGCGGGTGCCAATCCAGATGTTGCCGTGGTTGTCGGGAACCACCGTGCTCACCGTAGGTTGGGAAAGTCCTTCCCCGATACCAATCTGTTTCTGGTGATAATGGGCCTGGACGCTTGTAGAAAGCAGAAACAGGAGCGCCAGGCAGCATCCCCTCAGTAGTCTCCCGTGCATAAAAACCGATGTTTTTTTTGCAAATATATACAAAAACTGAGTTATTTTAGACAAAATGGGCACGTGTTTCCGGGCCGCGAGGGATAACTTTGCAGCCAGACACAACCAATACTTAACAACACAAAAAAACCATGAAGTTACTGAGAATACTGGCGGCCGGCATGGTCATGCTGTCCGCGACGGTGAGCTTCGCACAGAACTCCCGCTCTATTTCAGGTACAGTGACTGCTGCCTCCGACGGGCAGCCCGTGGTAGGCGCCAATGTGGTGCAGACGGGAACGCGTAACGGCGTTTTCACCGATGCCGACGGCCGCTTTACCATTACGGTACCCGTTCCCTGCGAACTCACTGTTTCCTCCATCGGATTCCTTACGGTCACTGTCAAGGCCGACGGATCCTCCACCTTGAACATTACCCTCCAGGACGACGCCACCCTGCTGGAAAACGCAGTGGTCACGGCCCTGGGCATCAAGCGTGAGACCAAGGCGCTGGGTTATGCCGTGGAGCAGGTGAATTCCGAGGAGCTCAACGGAGCCCGCCCCATCAATGCCATGGACGCACTGGCCGGAAAAGTGGCCGGTGTGGACATCTCCGGTACTACGGCCGGTCCTTCCGGCTCTACCCGTATCGTCATCCGTGGTAACGGTGAACTCTCCGGCAATAACCAACCTTTATATGTAGTGGACGGCGTCCCCATGGACAACTCCAGCCTGGGTCAGGCCGGCATGTGGGGTGGCTACGACATGGGCGACGGTCTCTCCAGCATCAGCCCCGAGGACATCGAGTCCGTCTCCATCCTCAAGGGAGCATCGGCTGCGGCCCTCTACGGTTCCCGCGCTTCCAACGGTGTCATCCTCATCACCACCAAGTCGGCCGGCAAGAAAGGATTCAACATTGACTTCTCTTCCAGCGTGGACTTCGTGAACCAGCTTTCCAAGTTCAACGACTACCAGCGCGTGTACGGCGCCGGCCGCAACGGCGAGCTTCCGCTTACCGTCGAGGTGGGCCGGGGCATTTCCCAGTCGGCCTGGGGCGCCAAGCTCAACAAGGAGCTCACGGGCTACATCTACGACGGCCGCCAGATGCCCTACACCAATGTGGCCGACAATATCTCCAGCTTCTTCCGCACCGGTTCCACCTTCACCAATGCCCTGTCCATGAGCACCGGTAACGAGAAGAGCAACCTCCTCGTGTCCCTCTCCGACATGCGTAACCGGGACATCGTCCCCGCATCGGGCATGAGCCGCACGTCCATCATGCTCAAGACCGGGGCCGAGCTGTTCAAGGGCTTCCGCCTCGAGAGCCGCGTCAACTACTCCGTGGAGAAGGTGACCAACCGTCCCGCCCTGTCCGACTCCCCCAACAACGTGGGCCTCAGCCTCATCGGCCTGGCGCCCAACATTGACCAGAAGTGGCTGGGAGAAAGCTATCAGGACGAGTACGGCAAGTACATGGACTGGAACGGCGGCAACATTTACCGCATCAACCCGTACTGGTCCATCAACAATATGCGCAACACTTCCGTGAAGGACCGCGTTATGGGTTACGTTCTGGCTAGCTATCAGATTATTGACGGCCTCAGCGCCCAGCTGCGTGCGGGTACCGACTTCTACAAGTTCCGCATGACGGACTTCAATGCCATCGATACGCCCATCGCCTTGCAGGGCGCCATGACCGAGACCACCGCCCTGGTGAACGAAACCAACGTGGAGGGTCTCATCCGCTATGACACCAAGCTGGGCAAGGACTTCGACCTCTCTGCCTTCGTGGGCGGCAACCTCATGTTCTTTGACAGCGAATATACCGCCAATGCCGGTTCCAACCAGATTATCCCCGGCATGGAGAGCATTACCAACTACATTGACAGCGAGCTCACCTACAACCACAGCCGCAAGCAGGTACGTTCCGTGTACGGCGCCGTGAACCTGGGCTGGAAGGGCCTCCTGTACTTGGATTTCACCCTGCGCAACGACTGGTCCTCCACGCTCCGCAAGGGTCACAACTCCTACATGTATCCTTCCGTTTCCGGCAGCTTCGTGTTCTCCAACCTCCTCAAGGACAATTCTGTCCTGAGCTTCGGCAAGCTGCGCGCTTCCTGGGCCGAGGTGGGCGGCGACACCGACCCCTATCAGCTCAACCTCAACTACGGCGTGCTGCCCTATACCCTGAACGGCATGCCTCTCGGTGACATCGCCTCCGAGCGCATTCCCAACCTGGACCTCAAGCCCACCCGCACCTATTCCTACGAGCTGGGTCTGGACCTGAAGTTTTTCAACCGCATCGGCGTAGACTTCACCTGGTATTCTTCCCGCACGAAGGACCAGATCATGAGTCTTCCCATCTCCTCCACCACCGGTTACTCATCGGCCATGATCAACAGCGGCGTCATCTCCAACAAGGGCGTGGAACTGGCCCTGGACGCCGAGATTATCAAGGCCCGCGACTTTACCTGGTCGGCCAACGTGAACTTTGCCCGCAACATCAACAAGGTGGAGTCCCTGCATCCGGAGCTGAAGGAGTATCCGCTGGCCGAGGCCCGCTGGGCCGGTGCCATGATCGAGGCCGTGGAAGGTGAAGCCTTCGGCGCCATCCTCGGAAAGAAACTCCTCCGCAACCCCGACGGAGAGGTCATCTACGGCTCCAACGGCTACCCGCTGGTGGGCAGCAAGCTGGAAGTGCTGGGGAACGGCGTCTATGACTGGACGGCCGGTATCGGCACCTCCCTTAGCTGGAAGGGCCTGTCCCTGAGTGCCCTCTTTGACGTAAAATGGGGCGCCGACGTCTATTCCATGTCCGACATGATGGCCTGCGGAAACGGTACTTCCCTGCGCACGTTGGAAGGCCGCGAAGCCTGGTACGCGTCGGAGGAACAGCGCAAGGCCGCCAACGTGCAGCTCTCCGACTGGACCCCTACCGGCGGTTACGTGGGCAAGGGTGTCGTGAATGTGGGCACGGAGGACAATCCCGTCTGGGAAACCAACCAGACGCCTGTGGATCCCCAGAAATACTGGGCCTACTTCCAGAGCGCCGGTACTCCCGAGCCGTTCATCTATGACGCTTCTTTCATCAAGCTCCGCGAGCTCACGCTCTCCTACAGCCTCAACAAGAAGTGGCTGGCCCGTACGCCGCTCACCGGTGTAAGCCTGTCGATGTATGGCCGCAACCTCTGGACCCTTTATTCCAACCTTCCCAACATTGACCCCGAATCCAGCTACAACAACGGCAACGGCCAGGGCTTCGAGTATGGCTCCCTGCCTTCCCGCCGCGCCTGGGGCTTCAGTGTAAGACTTTCCTTCTAATACCGCGAGACTTATGAAAAAGAGCATTATATCCCTGGCCATTGCTTCGCTGGCGGTTTTAGCCGGATGCAGCGACTTTGGAAACCTGAACCAGGACCCCACCAAGTCTACCGACATGGATCCCAACATCCTCCTGCCCAACCTGCAGGCCATGCCCACCAACGACTACCAGGAGTGGCACCGTCACTTCATGTATCCGGGCGGCTTCGTGCAGCAGTGGTGCGGTGACTGGGGAACCACCGAGTATGGTTGCCTGGCCATCAAGAACGATTCCTACATGGGCGAGCTCTGGCTGCAGCGCTACACGCGCATGTCCAAGGGACTGGCCGACATCGTGGACCGTACGGCCGACGACCCTGCCCGCAAGAATATCAATGCAGCTGGCCGTATCCTGCGTGTCTATACCTTTGCCCAGCTCACCGATCTTTATGGTGACATCCCTTATTTCGATGCCGGTGAAGGTTACTACAAAGGCATCCTGAAGCCTGCATACGATACCCAGGAGGCCATCTATGACGACTTCTTCAAGCAGCTGGACATAGCCGACGACGAGCTTCGCACCGGTACCGACATTCTTACCTACGACCAGTACTACGGCGGCGACACCGAGAAGTGGCGCAAGTACGCCAACTCCCTGCATCTTCGTCTTGCCATGCGCCTGGTGAAGGTGAACTCGGAGAAGGCCAAGGAAGAGGCCCGGAAGGCCATTGCCAACGGCGTGATGACTTCCGTCGAGGATCTCTGCCGCATCAAGTATGAGAACGTGGCCAACCCCTCGGCCGGTCCCGGACGCGGCAATGCCGTCTCCAACCGCCTGAGCGCAGACCCCCACAACTTCCGGTATTCCCGTCGTTTCATCCAGTATCTGGAAGAGACCGGTGACCCTCGCCTCAGAATCCTCGCCGCCAGCTATTTCAACGACGACCTCAAGCAGGATATCACCGACCTGGTCTATGCCCAGAAGGGCTCCTATGCCGCCATGGCCCGCGCTACCGACCGCTTTGACTGGGAGAACTACGACAACGATGCTTCCAACCCCGACCCGTCCCTGCAGATTGACGTGAACGGAGACGGCGTAACCGAGGAAGTGACCCCGCACATGCAGTACCTGCAGCCCAGCGCGTTCTTCTATGCCTACGACGCCCCTTATGTAAACATGGGATACGCCGAGGTGGAACTCCTCCTGGCCGAGGCCGCCCTCCGCTGGGGCCTCGGTACCGGCACCGCCGCCGAGCACTTTGAGAAGGCTCTTGTCGCCGGTGTGGAGCAGATGAAGGTATATAACAAGGATATCCAGCCCAGTGCTGCCTCCATCGCAGCTTTTGTAGCAGCCAACCCGCTCTCGGCCAACCAGGCCGAGGCCCTGGAGCAGATCAACATGCAAATCTGGGTGGGCCACATCTTCAATCCCTTCGAGGCTTTTGCCAACTGGCGCCGTACCGGCATTCCGGAAATCGTGTTCCTCAACCGCGACCCGGCCCGCAACCAGTCTGGCGGAAAGACGCCCCGCCGCCTTCTCTATCCGGTAGAGGAGCAGATCAAGAACCCCGAGAACTACCAGGCCGCCATTGACCGTGTACCCGGTTATGACTGGACGGTAGGTGTATGGTGGGACAAGCAGTAACCCTTCAAAAGACACAGCAAAATGAAAACCATGAAATATCTGATGGGCTTTCTGAGCGCTCTTGTCCTTGCCTCCTGTGCAGGCGAGAAAGTGAGCGACCCCGAGTTCGGCCCCGACGAAACGCCCTACATTTACATGGAATGGTCCAGCAGCCAGGTTTACAGTGTAGGAGACGTAATCAAATTCACCGCCCAGGTTTCTCCGCTCGAAGGAACCTCCGTGCGCTGGCTCATAGACGGGAACGTGGTGTCCACCACGCCTTCCATCGAATATCCCATTGAAGGAACCGAAGGCTTCACCCTCCGTTTCGAGGCCGAGCGTAACGGCATCCTCAACTACCGCCAGGCCACCGTGGCCATCCAGGTGCCGTTCGTGCCCAAGAACCCCGCCCACAAGGTGATGGGTGTTGTCACCACCAGCGGAAACGCCGACATGGTGCAGTGGGACTACATCTCGCACCTCCTGATCACCTCCTTCCAGGTAACCGATGCCGGCAAACTGGAACTTCTCGACGCCGGCAAGCTTGCCACCCTGAAGACCCTGGTCTCACTGGCCCACAACAAGGGCGTGTATGTGCAGGCCGATGTCACCGGCATCATCAACATGCCTGCCGGCTCGGGTCTCTACAACAGCATGGTCTTCCAGACGGTGGTGGCCGATGACGCGCTTCGCGCTTCCCTCGTGGCCGACATCAAGAAGCTGGTGGCCGATCTGGACCTGGACGGCGTGAACGTATATGTGAACGAACTCAACTGCGACGCCGGCGCCATCCAGGAGAAGGAAGCCATCGTGCAGTTTATCAAGGAGCTGAGAGCCGCCTTCCCGGCCGTTCGTGAAGGAGAACGCCTCAAATACCTGGTAACGGCTTCCGTGCCGCGCGCCTGGAACAGCTATGAGTTCTACTTCCTGGGCCAGGCCGAGGCAGAACTGGACTGGATCAACCTCCTTCTGTTCGGCGCCCTGGACCTCACCCCCTGCGACTTTGCTCCCGACTGGTATGTGAACGACTTCTATGGCAACTTCCTGAATGCTGCCGGCTTCCCCTACAGCAAGCAGATGGTAGGCGTAGGTGCCTTTGGTATCCACTACCAGTACCCCGACGGTGTTACCATCACCTGGGGCAACCAGGACCAGTATCTGGGATGGCCCACCTACTCCGAGATCCTCAAGATGGATGCATCGGCCTCTTCCAGCTGTTACCTCAATCTGGAAAGCGGCCTGTATTATACCGGCGCAACGGGCACCAATAGTGCTACGTCCAAAGCCCTCATCGTGAAAGAAACCCCTGAGAGCGCCGGCATGTTCATCTGGTGTGTCGACTACGACTCCACCAGCGCTCAGACATCCCTTACCCAGGCTGTCTGGAATACCTTGAATCTATAGCAGAAATGAATAGATTAATAGTAGTGTTTGCGATTCTCGTCCTCGGGGCAGCCTGTGCCCCGATGGACGGGCAATCGTTCCCTGTCCGCTATACCTACGAAAAGGATGCGGACTGTCCCAACTTCATCACTTTTACGGCAGAGGACCTGAAGCCCGGAGACGTGTGCAGCTGGACTTTTTCTGACGAACCCGGAAAGAACTACAGCGGCACCTCGCTGGTGCATTATTTCCCCAAGGCCGGGAGCTATGAAGTGACGCTGCATGTGCGCCGGGACGGGGAAGAAGGAACCCATACCCTCAAAGTGGGCGTGGCTTCCGATTCCCGTTACGAGAAAGCCGGAGAGCATCTTCTCTGGGCCGACGAGTTTCTGGGAAAAACCCTGGACCTTAAGAAATGGAATTATGACCTGGGCACCGGCCAGTGGGGAAACAACGAGCTGGAGAACTATACCAACGCTACCGCCAACTCCCACCTGGAGGATGGAAAGCTCATCATCACCGCCATCAAGGAAGACGACCGTGAGGCGGAGGGCAGCTATACATCGGCCCGCCTTACCACGCAGGGAAAGGTGGAATTCCACCGCGGAAGGGTTGAGGTGCGCGCCAAGATGCCCTCCGGAAAGGGAACCTGGGCCGCCATCTGGATGTTTGGCCGCCATGCAGCTCCCAGCTACTCCGAACTGGATATTCTGGAGTATGTAGGCTGCGACAAGAACATCATCTACACCACCGTTCATACTACAGCCACGCTCTCCGGGTGGGTTCCCAAGTCTACGGCCAGCAGGACCGTCGGCGATGTGGAAACCGCTTTCCACGTGTATGGCATGAACTGGGAGGATGAAAGAATCCAGTTCTATCTGGACAGCCCCGACAACGTATATCTCACCTTCGAGAAGCCTGCGCAGAAGGGTGCCGACTACTGGCCCTTTGACAGCGACGAGTACCTCATCCTGAACCTCGCCGTAGGCGGAGACTGGGGCGGCATGCGCGGTATGGACAACAGCATTTGGCCGCAATCCATGGAAGTGGATTACGTGAGAGTGTTCCAGAAATAATAATTTTGTATCTTTGCGTTACTATGGCAAGCGCAAAGACAAAGACCGTGTGGTTTTGCAGCCACTGCGGCAATGAATACGCCAAATGGATGGGCCGATGCCCGTCCTGCGGCGAATGGAATACCTTCGTGGAGAAGGAAGTAGTGAGCGGGAAGAAGACGGGAACCATGACGGTGCCCGGCGCTTCCCGCAAACCTATGCCCCTCAAGGATGTCTCCACTACCCAGGAAGACCGCGTTTCGCTGGGCTCCCCGGAGGTGGACCGCCTGCTGGGTGGGGGCATCGTGAAAGGCTCCCTGGTGCTCATGGGCGGCGAGCCCGGTATAGGCAAGAGTACCCTTTCGCTGCAGCTGCCTTTGCACAGGCCGGAGCTCAGGACGCTCTATGTCACCGGCGAGGAAAGCGTAAAGCAGGTGAAGATGAGAGCCGACCGCCTGGGAGGGGACGTCTCCAACTGCCTCATTTACAGCGAA
>DGHE01000077.1 GCA_002392525.1 Bacteroidales bacterium UBA3856
CGTAAAGGGGCGCACGTCCCTTCACGTGACGGCCGATGACGAAGTGGCCGAGCAGCGCTACGACGCCTTCGGCAAAACCGCCCTGTGGTATGTGGAGGCGGCCGGCCCCGACGCCCGGCTGTACCTGGGCTTCAAGGACGACATTACGGCCGCCGATTTCTACAAAGCCTGCCATGAGAACAAAGTGGAGGCGCTTCTTCATACGGTGAAGCCCAAGGCAGGGGAGAGTTACCTCATCACGCCCGGCATGGTGCATGCCGCGAAGGACGTCACCCTCGTAGAAATCGCCGAGGCCTCCGAACTGTGGTTCCGCCTCCATGACTGGGGCAGCGAGGAACGGGAGCTGCACCTGGAAGAGGCCTTCGACCTCATTGACTTCCAGCGTTACCGGGTGAAGCGGGACACGGAAGGGAAAGGCGCCATTGCCATCACGCCCCAGTTCACGGTCAATAAAATCGACCTCACCCAGCCCCTGAAGAGCACCCGCGACGAGGACGATACCTTCCTCCTCTACTACTGCACCCGGGGTGTGGCCGATATACAGGCCGACAAAGTGAATTACAAGATGAAGGAAGGAGACCTCATCCTGGTCCCTGCCGAGACAAACGAGTTCTTCCTCCTGCCCGAATCCCAGGATGCGCAGCTTCTGGAAATCCGTATGGATCCCCGCCCGGAGAACGATATCGTATCCGAACCCGTAGATGAGGAGTAATGGACGTCCGCATTGACAAATACCTCTGGGCCATCCGCGCCTTCAAGACGCGCACGGAGGCGGCCGATGCCTGCAAAGGCGGCAAGGTGAAAGTGGACGGAGTGAGCGCCAAGGCCTCCCGCGACGTAAAGGCCGGAGAAATCATCAAAATCCGCAAAGGCGCCGTGGAGTATACCTACCGCGTAGTGGAACCCACCGAGCACCGCGTAGGCGCCGCCCTGGTTCCCCAGTACGCAGAAAACCTTACCCCGCAGGAAGAACTTGACAAGCTCAAGGCCCCCGTGGAAACCTTCTTCCTCACCAGAGACAGAGGCGCCGGTCGTCCTACAAAGAAAGACCGGCGCGAACTCGAAAAACTCTGGGATGAGTTGGATTAGTACTCGTACCCGAAGTAATATCCCTTCTTGGCGGTAGGAATGCCGTCACGCATCCAGGCGGGCTCCGGCTCGCCTTTCAAGTAGTAGTCGAAAAACTGCTGCAGGCGGATGGAAAGGTCCTTGCGGTTGCGGCGCTGACGGAGGTTATGCGCTTCGTCGTTGTATTCCAGGAGCCAGGCAGGCTTACCCAGGCGTCGCAGTCCCATGAACATCTCGATGCCCTGGTACCACGGCACGGCGCCGTCGTTGTCGTTGTGCATGATGAGAACCGGCGTAGTCACATTGGGAAGTTTGAAAAGGGGAGAGTTCTCCATATAGAGCTCAATGCCGTCCCACAACCTGCGGCCGATACGGCTCTGTCCCATCTCGTACTGGCCCTGCCGGCTGCTGCCGCTTTCCCAGCGGATTCCTCCGTAGGCCGATGTCATGTTGGACACCGGAGCTCCGGCGCCGGCCGCCTTGAACATGGACGTACGGGTAATGAGGTAGGCCGTCTGGTAACCGCCCCAACTCTGGCCCTGGATGGCCATGTTGTCCTTGTCAATCCAGGGGAATTGCCACAAGCTCTGCGCACCGCTCACAATGCAGTTGTAGGCGCATTCACCGGGGGTGCCGGCATGGTACACAATGTCCGGGACAAACACCACGTAGCCGCGGGAAACGAAGAACGGAATATTGATGATGCTCCACATGGGCTGCACCTGGATGTGGTTATAGAGCGTCTCGGAATCTTTCTCGTAGAAGTAGCAGATTACAGGGTACTTCTTTTCCGGGGAGAAATCTTCCGGCTTGTACAGAAGACCGTCCAGTTTGGTGCCGTCAAAGGCCGTCCAGTGGTAGAGTTCCACCGTCCCCCAGTTGTACTCGGAAATCTGCGGATTAATGGCGCTGAGCTTCTTCTCGTTCTTGCCGATGGCTGCGGTTACATACACGTCCATGGGGTCACGGAAGTTGCCCTTCTGGTAAAGGAACGTCCATGCCTTGGAGGCTTTCTTGAGGCCGCTCCAGGTGTAGCCGCCCTTTACAAGCGTCTGGAACTTCTTTACGGGCGATTCCAGCGTAAAGGTGGCAAGTCCGTTCTCCTTGGTCGCGTTGTCAAAGATGCTCACAAAGATATTCTCGCGAATGCCGAAATGGCGCTGGTCAAATTCCGAGCGGTCTTTCACGTTGATGACGCGATAGGTTACGTTCTTTTCGCGGCCAGCGGTAAGACGCACGGAAGCACCGTCGGGGGTTACCTTCCAGATGTCATACTGGTCATACAGCAGAACGGCGCTGTCTTCATGCACCCAGCCGGCCACGCCGCAGGGCTCCGGTTTCATGGGGTGGTCGTCGTCCTCCAGCATGAACTGACCCTCTACTGTAACCACAGAATAGTCGGCGGTATTGCAAATGTGCCAGCGTAGGTCCTCGTAGCTCCACCAAATGGCATAGCGGCCCAGCGGAGAAAGCACCTCGTTATCTGTATGTCCCTGAGACACCTTGTGGCCGTTAATGCAGATGGTCTTACTCATCTGGTAGTTCCACTGTGTCTCCACCGGGTTGTCAATGCTCACGATCATGCTCACCGGGGAGTCTCCCTGGTTGCCCAGGTACACGCGGTCCCGCTTGCTCAGCGAGAAAGGAACCAGCACGCCGTTCACCAGCTCTGCGGTGTAGGTGCGGCTGGCATCCCGGGAGAGGTTGACCTTCTGGGACGGCGGAAGTTCGTCGGCATCCCAGTTCCAGATATCCAGTCCGGGCGTTTCGAAGGGAACGAGAGTGGTGTCCTTCGGGGGAATGTATGCTTGCACACCCACAAAGATGCGCTCGCCGTTATGGCTGAAGGAAGGTTTGGAATTCTCCGTCAGGCCCCATCCGGCGGGAAGCTTCGCAAAAGAGGTCTCCAGTATTTGGGCCGATGAACCATCCCACAGATGCAGCACGGCGTGTTTGCTGCCGCTGTCCAGGGTATCGGCCGCCGTCAGAAAGAGCGCCCGCGGGCCGTTCTCCTCAAAGACCGGCGTACCCATCCAAGCCGTAGTGTCGGGAAGATAAGCGGCTGCTTTCGAAGCCACCTCGTAGAAACCGGCGTTCATCTTTTTCTTGCCCAGTTGCCGCACCAGGGCCAGGTGCTCGCCATCATCGGAGAACACATAGCTGCGAACGTTCCGGAGCGTATCGATAGTACCGTTTTCAAAGAAATACACGGCAAGAGGCCCGCCGATGTCCTTTTTTTTGCGCTCTTTCTTCGGGATAAACGTCGTGTCGGCGGTAGCAAAGGCAAACGCCTTGAGGGCGTGTTTGCCGGCCTTGTAGCCCTTGACATCGGGGAACTTCACCACCGTTCCGGTCTTGAGGTTCACAATGGCCAGCGAGTCCTTGGGCATGTCCTTGTCCTTTTTCTGGGCAATCCTGGCCCGCCGCGTAGCCTGGAAGTACGGCTTGATCTGGCAAATGGCGTAGGAGTCGTCCTCCAGGACGGTAGCCTGGTAGCCGCGGGGGATTTCCACAGTGCGGTCCTGCTTCTTGCCGGAAATGCGGATGTACAGGGTTCCGTCGCCTTCCTGCGGGTTCACCTCATAGGTGACCACTTTGCCGGACGGGGAGATGGACGTGTTGGCAACCGCCTGCCAGCTGTCGAATACAGTGTGGTCCAGGGGCTTTTTCTGGGCCTGCAGCGAAAGGCTTATGAGCAGGCCGGAGAGAAGGAGAATCTTTCTCATTTTTTTACGGGAAGGATGTATAGGACAAGGTTCTCGGTAATATACACGACAAAGGTCATGAGAACGGCCAGGCTCCAGTTGAGGCCCGCCGCCGCCACAAAGATGCAGGAGGCTACGGCAAGGCACAGGAACACGATGCGTTTGGCATCCAGGAGTTTGTGTCCAGGAGCCACCTTCATGCCGAACATGGGGATTTCGCTCACAAGGAGCAGGCCCAGTACCACGGAAAGGGCCGGCAGGAACCAGGTCGTGGCCACCAGGAAATCCAGGGCGTCGCTATGGTAACTGAAATAGCACAGCGAACCGCAGATGATGGCGGCCGTAGGCGTAGCTACGCCGATGAAGTCGGAGCTCTGGCGCTCGTCCACGTTGAACTTCGCAAGCC
>DGHE01000164.1 GCA_002392525.1 Bacteroidales bacterium UBA3856
AGGATGTCGCTGAGGATGCTGGAGGCGGCTTCGATGGGGCCTTCACCGGGGCCTTTGATAAGGAGCGGATACGGCTTGAGGGCGCTCCGGACGATGATGGCGTTTTCCGTGCCCTTAAGGTAGTATGCGGGGTGCTCCGGGGCAACGGCCTGCAGGCCGATGGCGGCTTGCCCGGCCGCGGCCGCGCGTGCGCCCTCGGGGGTGCGCCCGGCGAAGGTGCCGGCGGAGTAGCGGGCTACGTAGCGGAGCTTCTTGCCGTCGCGGGCGGCGGCGGTGGCCGCCTCCGAGAACACCGGCTCCATGGCCTCGAGTGCCTTCCAGAACTCTTCCGGGGCCATGTCGTTCATGGTCTGGGGAATGAGCGGCTGCACGTCTACGTTCTGCGTATCTATATGCACACCGGCTTCACGTACCAGGATGAGGAGCTTCCTGAGGGCATCTCTGCCGCCCAGGTCCATTGCCGGATTAGTTTCCGTGAGGCCTTCTGTCCATGCATCATATACAAGGGATGCGAAACTCTCTACACCCGGCACATATTCGTCCAGGATGCGGTTCAGGGTGCAGGACACAACTGCTTCAAGCGAGAGTATCTCGTCAGAGCCGAAGGCCCCGCGTGAGATGGATTCCAGGATGGGAAGTGCTGCGCCAACGGTGGTTTCATACCGGAAGAACACGCCGTTTTCACGGGCGGCGGCGTGCATGGCGGCATAATCGGCATAGGGTACAGAGAGGGAGCGCCTGTTGGAGGAGACGATGTTCACTCCGCGGCTCATGATGCGCTCGTAGTCTTTCCAGATGGTTTCGCTGGAGGTGGCGTCTACGAATACGGCGCCGCGGGGCGCAACCCTGCACACCTCGTCGACGAAGTTGCCCGGTTCGGACGGTTCCAGCACCGGCAGCCCCGAAAGGTTCACGGCAAATCTCCTTGACGATGCTATTCCTGCAACCACAAGCTTCTTCCCGGTCTTTTCTGCGATGCTGCCGGAATTGCGGCCGATGGCGTCGGCAAGGGCTTTGCCAACAGCCCCGTAACCAGCTATGAACACGGGAATTTCCCGGTTTGACGGCTTTACGAAAAACGCATTGTGGATGGCCCGGATGGCCTTTTCTTCCACGATGGGCTTCACCTTGAACACGCACTTGCCGGCGGACGGCACTATCTCCAGCGGGCTGATTCCGGCTTCCAGGAGGGCTTCTTCGGCGGTGCGGATATCGTCATCGGCAATGGTTCCCACCAGTGCGATACCGTCTGAAGATGACGCCACGCCCACCTTGCTGCCGGCACTTTCCCTGCCGATAACCGTGAACGCGCCGCCGGGGGCGAAGGTGTTGCGGATTTCTATGTCGATGCCGGCGGCCATCGCAGGCGCCACTGTGGGTGCATAGAGCACCTTGGCGCCGCTGTCGGCCATGGTAAACGCCTCAGAATAAGACATTACGGGGATGGTTCTTGCGGCGGGGACCTGCTTGGGGTTGGCGGTCATGATGCCGGGGACGTCGGTCCAGATCTGGAGGCTGGCGGCCTTCACGGCGGCGGCGTAGAGCGCGGCGCTGTAGTCAGATCCGCCGCGTCCCAGCGTGCTCACCTTGCCGGAAGCGTCCCGGCAGATGAATCCCGGTGCCACAAATATCTGTGCGTCTGAGCGGGAGACGGCAGCGCTAATGCGCCTGAACGTTTCAGGCTCGTCACCGGCAACCACAAGCTCACGCGAATCCAGCCACAGGACGTCATATCCTTCTGCGCGCAGCTTTTCTTCAAGTATGGTGGTGGAGAGGAGTTCTCCGAAGGTTACTTTTTCATCTGACGGAGCGGCGGCAAGTTCCGTGAACAGGCCGTCTACGCGCTCCTGCACGTGGGTTCTCAGGGAGCCGGTGAACAGGCGGCTCACGATGGCCGCATGGCGCTGCTGCACGGTCTCAAGCGCCGCGGCGTCACCGCCAAGAAGCGCATCGGTGCATCCGCTGATGGCGGAACTCACCAGAATAACGCGCCCCAGGGCAGCCTCCTTCTCCACAATGTCCAGCACTCCGGACATTGCGGTTGCACTTGCGACGGACGAGCCGCCAAACTTCAGGACTCTGTATGCTCTTTTGTCAGACATCCTGCAAAGATAATCAAAATCTAGATAATGCCCATTTCGCCGGCCTTGTGAATCATGTCGGAGACGTTCTTTACGTCCATCTTGGCATAAATGTGCTGCCTGTGGGTGTTTACGGTATGTACGCTGATGAAGAGCCTTGCGGCTATCTCGGCGGCGCTAAGGCCTTCGACACTCAGATGAATGATCTGCAGCTCGCGTTCTGTGAGGCCGATATCCGATATCGTCCTTTGGCGCAGCTGCATGGCCTTTTCTACGTATGCGGCTACTTTTTCGTTAAGCATGCCGGGGTTCACCGCCAGCTGCTCCAGTCTGGAGGCGTACCCGCTCACCGGGCTGCTGAGGTCTTTGGAGATGGTGTCGATGATCTGCTCCTTGGTGTCGCTAAGGCGCTGGAGTTCGGCGTTGCGGCGGCGTACCCGGCGTATATAGCCTATGGCAATGACGATGATTGCGGCAGAGAGCAGAACTATCAGGAGCAGCAGGGAAATCTGGTAGCCGCGGCGCTCCAATTTTCGCTCTTTCTCCTGCACCTCGAAGCGCGTTTCCATCTCCTGGAGCGTCTCATCGGCCTTTTGCTGCATGTAACGGTTTATGTGGTAGACGTAGTCGTCGTGCGTGTCAAGGGCCTTTTCGGCGTTGCCGGTGCGGGTGTACAGGCGCACAAGGCGGTCGTCCAGGGAGCTGGCCATGAGGTGGTCTTCCTCGTCCAGGCTTTCACGGACATTGGCGAAATACTCGAGGGCCTCGGCATTGCGGTCTCCCTGCTGGAACCAGCGCGAACGGAAGAGGATGCCGTTTCGGCGGAGGCGGTCCAGCCGGAGTTCATCGGCAATGGCCTGGCCCCGGTCCAGGTATTCCCCGGCCTTGCGGTACAGCTCCTTGTCGATGGGGTCGTTCCAGCGGTTCTTGTTTATGTAGAGGGAGCCGATGACGTAGCAGGCTTCGGCCTCCTGTTCTTTCAGGGCATCTGCCCCGGCTATTTCCAGGGCCTC
>DGHE01000001.1 GCA_002392525.1 Bacteroidales bacterium UBA3856
TCATTGCCAATGGGGTCTGCTCCATTGTGAACGCATACCGCGTGGCCAAGGTCAAGAGCCTCTACACCGAAGACCTTTCCCAGTATCGCCGTGCCTATTCCATGTCACTTTCGCCGTCCATGAACTATGCGTTTACGCCCTCCGGCGTGCGTCTGGCTCCGGGTGTTGGCATTAAGGTTACGTTCTAAGGCGGGGGGGGCATCGGCCTTGCCCGTCAGCATCTCTGGATGTGCATTTTCCTGTATTTTTGCGCATTGCGGCGTGCTCCAGCACGTGGCGATGCGCAATTTTGTGGGATTTTGCGCATCGCGGGGTGCTGTGAGATAGGCGCATGAAATTATTTGTTATCTTTGCATTGCCTGTTTAACCGCAAAACTATTAACCGATGAAACCTATTGTCCGTTTTTTTCTGGCTGGAGCAATGGCCTTCCTGTGCTGTACTCCGCTCGTTGCCTCTCACAAGAATTTCAAGGTGTCCGTCTATGTACGCGCGTATGAAGTGGAGAAAATGGTCGATGCCAAGTGGCTGGAATCTAGCTGGAAAACCATATCGGACCAGTTGGATGTAGATAAAATCTACCTGGAAACGCACCGCGATATGAAACTGGTCCCCAGCGCTACGCTGGAAAAGGCCAAAGCTTTTTTCCTAAAAAAGGGCATTGAGGTGGCCGGCGGCATCACCTATACCATCAACGAGTCCAATAATTTTGAAACTTTTGCCTATTCAGACCCCGAAGACCGCGCATGGGTTCAAAAAGTGGCAGAACATACGGCCAGGCATTTTGACGAGTTCATTCTGGACGACTTCTTCTTTACCAGCAGCAAGACAGACGTTGAGATTGCCGCCAAGGGAAACCGCACCTGGACCGAGTACCGCCTAGCGCTTATGAACGAAGCCGGCGCCAATCTGGTGGTGGGCCCTGCCAAGGCCGTCAATCCCAAAGTAAAGGTCATTATTAAGTATCCCAACTGGTACGACCATTTCCAGGGCCTGGGCTTTGACCTGGAGCATGGCCCCAAAATCTTTGACGGCGTATGGACCGGGACCGAAACCCGCGACCCTGCCGGCGCTCAGCATCTTCAGAACTACCTCAGCTACAACGTGATGCGCTACTATGAGAATATCTCTGACGGCCGTAATGGCGGTGGCTGGGTAGACTCCGGCGGTATTTTCATGAGTATGGAGCGCTATGCCGAGCAACTCTTCCTCACGGCCATTGCCAAGGGCCGCGACGTCATGCTCTTTGACTACAGCCAGCTTTTGAACGTGCGGCTGAACCCTCGCTTCCGTGCCCCCTGGCAGGATGGCACCACCAGCTGGAATTACGACGAAATGACGAAAGGAAAAGCGACCACCATGGCTCGCATCGCCGATGTTGTCCTGAATAAGGCCGATGCCCTCGTAGGTAAACTGGGCACTCCCGTAGGCATTCCTTCCTACAAAGTGTTCCACGCTACCGGCGAAGAGTTCCTCCAGAACTATCTGGGTATGGCGGGCCTTCCCATGGAAATGGATTCCAAGTTCCCGGAGGACCACAAAGTGATGCTCATGACGCGCCAGGCAGCCGCCGATCCCGATCTTGTCACCAAGATAGAGAAGGTGCTGCAGGAAGGCGGAGACGTCTTCATTACCACCGGTCTCCTGCAGGCCATCCCGGAGAAGATAGCCGATATCTGCGAGCTCCGCGCCTCCGACTACAAGGCCCTTGTCAATGATTTTGGCCGATACGGAAAGGCCGATACGGATATCCTTATCCCTCAGGTACAGTACTTTACCAATGACAGCTGGGAAGTGATCAGCGCAGGCCGCCCGCTTGCCGGCGGAGAATCCGGCTGGCCCATCCTGCACCGCGGTCTGTACTCCAAAGGCAATCTTTACGTCCTTACCATTCCCGACGACTTTGCAAGCCTCTATGCCTATCCGGAAGGTGCGCTCAACGAGATTCGCCGCCTCATGAGTAAAGAACTGGACCTTCACCTGGAGGGACCTTCCCGAGTGGGCCTCTTCCTCTATGACAACAAGACCGTAATTGTGGAGAATTTCAATGATACGCCCGTAGAGGTCAAACTTGCCGGCGCCACGCTCAAAGCTTTAACGGATCTGGAAAACGGTGAAGTGATTGAGGCCCAGACAGCAGCCCCCGCTGCCGGCGGCTTCTTCTTCGGCCCTCGCGTGGCCCCGGAGCCCAAGGCCTCGTTTACGCTCCCGCCCCACTCCTACCGGGCATTCCGGTATTAGAGTACTTTCTTTACACTCCAGCTGCCCATGGTGGCGCCACCGTATTCGATGGTGCGGTAGTCAAAGACTTCGAAGCCGCGTTTTTGGTAGAAGGCGATGTTCTTCTCGGAGTTGGTGAAAAAAACCAGTTCGCGGCCACCGTTTTCGCGGATGTACTCTTCCCAGAACGCGATGAAGCGGGAGCCAACGCCCGTGCCCTGCACGCTGGGTTCTACCGTGAGTGAACTGGCATACCAGATGCCCGGACCGGTTTTCTGGTATTCGTGGCAGGGAATACCGGCATCGGCATCCATCTTGAGCCAACTGTCTATGGTAGCGCGGTCTCCTTCCCGGTATACCTTGAGCCAGCCGTTCAGGATGTACCGGAGGTCTGACGGCTTCTTGTACGCGGGCGGGTTCAGCTGCGCTACGCATACGATTTTTTCGTCCTGCTTGCCCACCAGATAACGCGAGGCCCTGAAGTTGGTCTTGAACTCCCTCCACAAAATGGCAAACGTAACGCGAAGGCGCTCGTCGGGGTCCGGGAACCAGTTGGTAAAGTATTCGTAGCTGTGGAAGGCGCGGGCGGCTACCTGCGCCGCTTCCCGGATCTCGCCACGCTGCATGGGGGTAAAAAAGGTGTTCATGGCTTAAAGAGCGACCGGGTCTTTTCGAGGGCTTTTTCCTTGATCTCCGGAGTAATGGAAGAAACGACATGGTAAAGCGCCGTGGCAAGAGCCGCCCAGTCATCTACCAGGCCTGCAAAGGGCAGAAAGTCCGGGATAAAGTCCATAGGCAGGATGAGATACCCCAGCGCTCCGGCAATGATGGCCTTGTACTGGACGGGTGTAGCCGGATCCATGAGCGTATAGAACAGCACCAGGGCGTAGTAGACCAGCTTGGA
>DGHE01000004.1 GCA_002392525.1 Bacteroidales bacterium UBA3856
AGCTTTTTACAGACGATAACAGAACCGTAGGTTTCATTACTGACCTCAAATTGAAATAACTGCTATGACCTTTGACCTTGCTATTCTGGGCGGCGGCCCTGCGGGTTATGTAGCCGCAGGAAGGGCTGGCGCTGCCGGGCTCTCCGTAATTCTGTTTGAAAAAAACGAACTGGGCGGCGTATGCCTCAATGAGGGCTGCATCCCCACCAAAACGCTGCTCTACAGTGCAAAAGTATATGATTATGCGCGCCATGCCGACAAATACGGCGTTACCGTTCCGGAGGCTTCCGTAGATGTTCCGGCTGTTTTCAAGCGCAAGGACAAGGTGGTGAAAAAGCTTGTGGGCGGCGTTCGCGTCCAGATGCGGAATGCCGGCGTGGAGGTGGTCAGGGAGGCCGCTTCCATTGTGGCGAAGGGGGCCGATGCCTTCCAGCTGTCGGCCGGAGAAGAGTACTATGAGGCCCGCCAAATTCTGGTTTGCACGGGCTCCGAGGCCGTTATCCCGCCCATTCCGGGGCTTCGGGAGGGCCTTGGCACTACGGTTGTCACCAACCGGGAAATCCTTTCGCTGCCGCAGCAGCCCCAGCGGCTGGTGGTGATTGGCGGCGGGGTCATCGGCATGGAGTTCGCGAGCTTTTTCAATTCCATCGGCACGCAGGTGACGGTGGTGGAAATGCTGCCCAAGATCCTGGGGCCGATGGATGAGGAAATCAGCGCCATGCTTCAGGCTCAGTACGCCAAAAAGGGCGTGGAGTTCCATCTGGGCTGCAAAGTGACGGCCGTGGAGGAAAATACCGTGGTGTACGAGACGCCGGAAGGGGAGGTGTGCCGGGCTCAGGGTGACTGCATCCTGGTGTCTGTGGGCCGCCGGGCTCGTTTCACGGGCATCGGCCTGGAAGAAATGGGCGTAGAGATGGCCGTGAACGCTGCCGGCCGTCCCGTGGGCATCAAGGTGGATGCGCAGATGCGGACCAGCGTGCCGGGCATCTATGCCGCCGGCGATGTCACGGGCTTCTCCATGCTGGCGCATACCGCTTCCCGCGAGGGCGAGGTGGCCGTCAACACCATTTTGGGGAAAGCCGATTCCATGAGCTACAAGGCCATCCCCGGTGTTGTCTATACCAACCCCGAGGTTGCCGGCGTGGGCCTTACCGAGGCAGAAGCATCGGCAAAGGGGATCGCCGTCACGGTGCACAAGCTTCCCATGGCGTTCAGCGGCCGCTTCGTGGCCGAGAACGAGCGCGGCGAAGGCCTGTGCAAGATTCTGGAGGCCGATGGCGCCGTGGTGGGTGTCCACATGCTGGGGAACCCTTCCTCTGAGATTATCGCTGCTGCCTGCGTGGCCATCGAAAAAGGCCTCACGGTGGAGGCCTTGAAAACGGTGGTGCTGCCGCACCCTACGGTGTCGGAGATTCTGAAGGAAACGCTGTTTTGATCTAGCCGATGTACGCGAGGATGAGGCTGGCGAGCTCTTCCTCGGAGTGACCATCGGCCTTTAACACCAAATCATAGTTTCGGGCGTCATATCGGCTGGTGCCGGTGTGACGCTTTATGTAATTCTCGCGGGCTTCGTCTATGCTCGCGATGAGGGCTTTGGCCGATGCTTCCGAGAGGCACTGCTTCTCCATGACGCGCCGGATGCGGTAACTGTCCGACGCCGTGATGAATACGTGCAGGTGATTGGGGTGGTCCTTCAGGATGTGGAAACCGGAGCGGCCGGCGATGACGCAGGAGCCTTCATCGGCCAGTTCCTTGAGGATTTCGGTCTCGGCCTGGTAGATGTCGTCGGGGGTGACGTTGATGCGGAATTCCTGGGAGTACCTGGCATTCACGTCCAGCGTCTCGGCCGAGGGAACCGGCGCCAGGGAATGGAGCATCTCCACCAGCCAGTTTTTCTTTTCTCCCTTGAGCTTTTCGATGGCGCTCACGGTGAGGTTGAATTTCTTCGTGAGGGACTCGATGAGGTGCTTGTCAAAATAGAAGGTGCCGAGTTTCTGGGCCAGGATGCTGCCTACGGTGTGTCCGCCGGAGCCTATCTCGCGGCTGACGGTGATGACAAAGGGTTCGTTCAGGTTCATAATCCGTGCTGTTATTGGATGAAGCCGGCGAAGTATCCGGCGAAAAAGACATTGGTCATAAGGTAACCCACGATGGTGGAGACGATGACGCAGATGAGTCCCGGCATCATGAAGCTGTGGTTGAGGAGGTACTTGCCGATGACGGTGGTGCCGCTGCGGTCGAAGTTGACCGTGGCAATGTCGGAGGGGTAGTTGGGGATGAAGAAATAGCCGTAAACGCTGGGAAGGACGCCCAGGAGGACGGGGCCGGCGATGCCCAGTTCATAGGCGAGGGGCAGCATGGCTACTACCACGGCGCCCTGGGAGTTGATGAGTACGCTCACCAGGAAGAACACGAAGGCAATGCTCCAGGGGTAGTTTGTGACGAGGCCGGTGAGCATTTCCTTCATCTGGTCCATGTAGTTTCCGAAGTAGGTGTCGGCCAGCCAGGC
>DGHE01000196.1:0-5112 GCA_002392525.1 Bacteroidales bacterium UBA3856
ACCAACTGAGCTAATACCCCGTGTTTCCCGTTTGGGATTGCAAAGGTAGTGCATTTTTTTAAATCTGCAAAGAAAATCGCAAAATTCTTTAAATTTTTTTTCAGATAAAATATGACTATCTTTGTGAGACGTACTTGACTAGACAATGAAAATTGTAGCAGACACCAACATTCCCTTTCTAAAAGGCGTTCTGGAGCCTTATGCAGAGGTAGTATATATGGATGGCCGTGCCATCGACCACGATGCCATCGTAGACGCGGACGCCATCATCATCCGAACCCGCACCAAGTGCAACGAAGAAACCCTGTCGGGGACGCGCGTGCAAATGATCGCGAGCGCCACCATCGGCATGGACCACATAGACTCGGCCTGGTGCGCCGCGCACGGCATCGACGTCCAGAACGCCGAGGGCTGCAACGCCGGGGGAGTGGCCGATTACGTCTTCAGCGCCCTCTACGGCATTGCCTCACGCCGTGCCATCAAGCTGGACGGAGCCACCATCGGCATTGTGGGCGTTGGAAACGTAGGCAAGAAGGTAGAGGCCATGGCCCGGAGCCTGGGCTTCAACGTCCTTCTCAATGACCCGCCGCGTGCCCAGAAAGAAGGCCCGGACGCCTTCGTGTCCCTCCAGGAACTCCTGGAGAAATCCACCATCGTCACCATGCACGTTCCGCTGGACGACTCCACCCGCGGCATGGCCGGCCACGATTTTTTCGAGGCCATGCAGCCGGGCGCCATCTTCATCAACGCTTCGCGCGGGGAAGTGGTGGACGAGACCTCCCTCATCCATGCCCGTCCCAAGCTGGGCGCCCTGGTGCTGGACACCTGGTGCAACGAGCCCACGCCCAACCCCAACCTCATCGAGCTCTGCGACATTGCCACGCCGCACATTGCCGGCTACTCCTACCAGGGCAAGCAGAACGGCACCGCCCAGGCCGTGCAGGCCGTCGCAAGGCACTTCGGCTTCGAGGAGCTCCGCTTCTTCCGCCCGGCCACCGAAGACGAAAACCTCAAGCCCGTAGCCATAGACCTCAAGGGAAAGACGCAAGGGGAAATTGCCGCCATCCTGCAGTACAACTATCCCATCTTCACCGACGACTTCCTCTTCCGCAGCAGCCCCGACAGCTTCGAGAAACTGCGCAGCGAGTATAACTACCGGAGAGAGTTCTACATAGGATAAACCACTTAAACTAAAACAATAACCATGTTCAGCCAGAAAGACATCAAGCAGATCGAGAAGCGCGGAGCCACCCTGCGTCAGGTCCGGGAACAGATTGAGCAGTTCCGCACCGGTTTCCCCTGGATGAAAATCGTAGGACCCGCCACCCCCGAGCGCGGCATCAAAGTGCTCAGCGCCCCCGAGGTCCAGGACGCCGTCGCCTACTACAAGTCCGCCGCCATCAACGGCAAAAGCAAGTTTGTCCCGGCCTCCGGCGCCGCCTCGCGCATGTTCAAGGACATGTTCGCCGGCCTGGAGACACTGGAAGGGGGAGAGGATTTGAAGGCCGATGCCCCCGGCGCCAGGCTCGCTGCGCACATCAAGGACTTCGCCTTCTATACGCCGGAGCTCTTCGGGGAACCCGAGGACTCATCGGCCTATAGAAAAAGCACCCTCCAGAGACTCCTCCGCGAGGAGGAGGGCCTCGGCTACGGCAGCAAGCCCAAGGGCGTCCTCAAGTTCCACCGCTACCCCGACGGGGAGGTGCGCACCGCCATCGCCGAGCACCTCGTAGAGGCGCAGGAGTACATGAGGAATGCCGATGGTACCTGCAAGCTCACCGTCACCATCTCGCCGGAGCACCGTGCGCTCTTCGAAGCCGCCATCGGCGAAATCCTTCCCGCCTACGAAAAACGCTACGGCGTCAAATACGATATCACCTTCACCTGCCAGGACAAAGCCACCGACACCATCGCCGTAGACACCGACAACAAGCCTTTCCGCAAGGCCGATGGCTCCCTCCTCTTCCGTCCCGCCGGTCACGGCGCCCTCATCTACAACCTCAATAAGGTGGAGGAAGAGCTCGTGAGCATCAAGAATATCGACAACGTAGCACACGAGAAACTGCTGCCCGTCACCGCCGAGTACAAGCAGGTTCTGATGGGAGCAGCACTTCAGCTGAGAGACCGTATCTTCGATTATCTGAATAAGTTAGACAACGAGCCTTCCGTGCAGCTTTGCAACGAGATAGAGAATTTCCTGGACAAGAACCTGTGCATCCAGCTTCCCCTGGCCCACTCAGAGAAAGAGCGCATGGAAATGCTCCGCGAAAAGCTGGACCGCCCCATCCGCGTGTGCGGCATGGTGCGTAACGAGGGCGAACCCGGCGGCGGCCCCTACATCATCGCCGGCAAAGACGGCAGCACCAGCCTCCAGATCCTCGAAAGCGTCCAGATCAACAAGGCCGATGCCGGCTCCATGGAAGCCATGCAACACGCCACGCACTTCAACCCCGTAGACCTCGTATGCTGCCTCTATAATTATAAAGGAGAGCATTTCAACCTGCTGGACTACGTAGACCCCGAAGCCGGCTTCATGAGCTCCAAGAGCTACGAAGGCCGAGAACTCAAGGCCCTGGAACTCCCCGGCCTGTGGAACGGCGCCATGAGTAACTGGAACACCCTCTTCGTGGAAGTTCCCATCGAAACCTTCAACCCCGTAAAGGTCGTTTTAGACCTTTTACGCCCTGCACATCAAAATTAATCAACATCAAAATTAATCAACATAAAACATGTTACACCCAGCACTATGAGCCCGCGTAGCGGGCGAACAAAGTCCCTTCCCCGAGGGAAGGGTTTTAGGGATGGGGTAACGTGAACATTTAATTTCATGAAATGAAACAAGCAACAGCTGGAACACTAGAATCCGGTGACATCATGGTCACCATCGGCCCCGGAGAAGGCCTGCAGGTGAATCTGCAGAGCTCCGTGGCCGCTCAGTTCGGCCGGCAAATCAAGGCCGTCATTACGGAAACCCTCGAGGGCCTGGGCGTGAAAGATGCCCAGGTGGAAGCCATCGACAAGGGCGCCCTGGATTGTACCATCAGAGCCCGCGTCACTGCCGCCGCGGTGCGCGCAACCGGAAAGGACGTATGGAAAGACTAAGAAGAACCATGATGTTCGTTCCCGGCAATAATCCGGGAATGATGGCCGATGCCCATATCTACGGCCCCGACAGCATTATGCTGGACCTCGAAGACTCCGTCACCATGGCAGAGAAGGACGCTGCCCGTCTTCTTGTACATAACGCCCTCAAGACCATCGACTTTGGCGGCACCGAAATGGTGGTGCGCATCAACCCGCTCAACACGCCCTACGGCAAAAAAGACGTAGAGGCCGTGGTGAAGGCCGGCGTTGAGGTCATCCGCATGCCCAAGACCGAGACCGCCGAGGAAGTGAAGGAACTGGAAGCCGAAATCCTCAAAGTGGAAGAGGAGATTGGCGCCGTGGGCCGCACCCGGATCATGGCCGCCATCGAGAGCGCCCTGGGCATTGTGAACGCCTACGCCATTGCAACGGCATCGCCCCGCATGATGGGTATTGCCCTCGGAGCCGAGGACTACAGTGCCAACCTCAAGACCAACCGCACTCCGGGAGGCGCAGAACTCCTTCTGGCCCGCGAGCAGATAGTGGTGGCAGCCCGTGCCGCCGGCATCTGCTGCTTTGATACCGTATACTCCAACCTGGACGACATGGAAACCTTCCGGAAGGAGGTCGAGCTCATCAAGACGCTGGGCTTTGACGGGAAATCCATCATCAACCCGCGCCAGATTGAGGTGGTGAACAGCGTGTTCACCCCCACCGAGAAGGAAATCAACAAGGCCCGCGCCGTGGTGGCCGCCATCAAGGAGGCCCAGGCCAAGGGATCCGGCGTCATTGCCGTGAACGGTAAAATGGTAGACCGTCCGGTTGTGCTCCGTGCCGAGCGTACCATCGCCCTGGCCGTAGCCGCCGGCGTCATTTCTGAGGAGGAACTGTAATGAGAAACAGCAAAGTAGTTACCCTGGAAGAGGCCATCAAGCGTTCGGGCCTCCGGGACGGAATGACCATCAGCTTCCACCATCACTTCCGCGGAGGTGACAAGGTGGTGAACCTGGTAGTGGATAAACTGGCCCAGATGGGCTTCAAAGACCTCAAGCTGGCTGCATCCAGCCTCTCCGACGTCCACGCTCCGCTGGTGGAGCACATCAAAAACGGCGTCATCACCGGCATCAGCACCTCCGGCCTTCGCGGCACGCTGGCCGATGCCATCTCCCACGGCCTCATGAAGGAGCCGGTGGTGTTCCGCTCCCACGGCGGCCGCGGCAGCGCCATTGCAAATGGAGAGCTCAAGATTGACGTGGCCTTCCTCGGTGCATCATCGGCCGATGAACTGGGCAACGCATGCGGCTTCTCCCGCAGCGAGAACGCCAAGAGCATCTGCGGCTCGCTAGGTTACGCCCTGCCCGACGCCCGCTACGCCAAGCACGTAGTGGTGCTCACCGACGACCTCGTGGAATATCCCAACATGCCGCAATCCATCTCTGCAGCCGACGTAGAGAGCGTGGTAGTGGTGGAGAGCGTTGGTGACAGCTCCAAGATTGCTGCCGGCGCCATCCGTGATTCCAAGAACCCCCGCGATATCCTCCTTGCCAAACAGGCTGCAAAAGTGATCATTAACTCCGGTTATTTCAAGGATGGCTTTAGTATCCAGACAGGTACCGGCGGCGCATCCCTCGCTGCCGTCAAGTACATCCGTGAAGAGATGATCAACCGCGGCATCAAGGCCTCCTTCGCCCTCGGCGGCATCACCGCCCACATGGTGAAACTGCATGAGGAAGGGCTCATCGGCAAGCTCATCGACGTACAGTCCTTCGACAAGGTGGCTGCAGAGTCCATCAAGAACGATCCTTACCACCAGGAGGTTTCGGCCGTGGAGTATGCCTCTGGCCAGCACCTCGGAAGCGCCACCCACGCCCTGGATATCGTCATCCTCAGCGCCCTGGAAGTGGATACGCAGTTCAACGTGAACGTGCTGGTAGGCTCCGACGGCATCATCCGCGGTGCCATCGGCGGCCATCAGGATACCGCAGCCGACAGCGCCCTCAGCATTATCGTGTGCCCGCTGCTGCGCGG
>DGHE01000196.1:5161-13387 GCA_002392525.1 Bacteroidales bacterium UBA3856
TGCTGCGCGGCCGCATCCCCTGCGTGGTTCCCAAGGTGACCACCCTCATCACCCCCGGCAAGTCCGTGGACGTAGTGGTCACCGAGTACGGCATTGCCGTGAACCCCGCCCGTCCGGAGATTGCCGAACGCCTCAGCGCCGCCGGCCTCAAGCTGGTCTCCATCGAAGACCTTGCCGCCAAGGCCAGGTCCATCATCGGCACCCCCGACCCGCTGCCCTTCGGTGACCAGGTGGTGGGTATTGTCATGAACCGCGACGGCTCTGTGCTGGATAAGATTTACAACATCCAGTAGGCAAGCGGCGCAAGTTCTGCACGTAAACGGCGCAGGTTCCAACAACATTTTGGAACCTGCGCCGTTCGTCAAGGGAACCTGCGCCCATTAGGACTTGGCGCCGCCGCCCATGGGGCCGAAGTCTCCGAGGTTGAAGGTGGTACCGGGCTGGGGACCCTTTCCGCCGCCCAGGTCGATGACACCAAACTGGGCCTCGTACTTGGAAATGTTGTCGAACAGGGCGTTCATGAGGCGCTTGGTGTGCTCCGGGGTCATGACAATGCGGTCTCCGATGACGGCCTTGGGAAGACCGGGCAGGGTAGCGGCAAAGTCTATCACGAACTCACTGCGGGAGTGGGAGATGATGGCCAGGTTGGAATAGGACGTTTTGGTGAGCTGGGGATTGAGTTCCAGCTGCAGCTGGTTCTGGGGCTGTTTGGGCTGATTGTTATCCATGGTTATTGATTTTTCAACACAAACTTACGAAATAATAGCTGGATTCGCAAGAAAGCGTATCTTTGCACTGTGAAAACGGCAGACGTCAAAGAAATCACTTCGCTCCCGGCCTACCAAATTGCCGGAGAGGTGAACCGTGCGCTTACGGAAGGGAACCGGCTTATCATTACGGCCCCGCCCGGGGCTGGTAAGTCCACGGTGCTGCCGCTCACCATCCTGGAAGGGATCGGAGAAGGCATAGTCCTCATGCTGGAGCCCCGCCGCGTAGCTGCGCGCCAAATTGCCGAGCGCATGGCCTGGCTCGTGGGAGAGCCCGTGGGCCGCAGCATCGGCTATCGCGTGAAGCAGGACACCAAGGTTTCAAGGGATACCCGCATCGAGGTTATCACAGAGGGTATCCTTACCCGCATGCTCATCGAGGATCCCACCCTGGATGGCGTAGCGGCCGTTATCTTTGACGAATTCCATGAGCGCAGCATCCACAGCGACGAGGCTCTGGCCCTCACGCGGCAGTCGCAGGCGCTCCTGCGGGAAGACCTTCGCATCATTATCATGTCGGCCACCATTGACACGGAGGCACTCGCCATAGCATTGCAGGCTCCGGTCATTGAAAGCGAAGGCCGCATGTTCCCGGTAGAGATCCGGCATACCGCCAAGGAAGCCACGCCGGAAAACGTCTCCGAGCTGGTGGCCCATTATATCAGGGAAGCACACAAAACCGAGGCAGGGGATATCCTGGCCTTCCTCCCCGGAGAGGCCGAAATCCGCCGCTGCGAGGAGCTCCTGGGCACGGCCCTCGGCGCCACGCACATCTGCCCGCTCTACGGCATGCTTTCCAACGCAGCGCAAAAAGCCGCCATTGCTCCCAGCGCGCCTGGAGAGCGAAAAGTGGTGCTGGCAACGCCGGTGGCGGAAACGTCCCTTACCATTGAGGGCGTCCGCATCGTCATTGACGGCGGCCTGTACAAACATTTAGTGGTGGACGCCCGCACCGGCCTCAGCCACCTGGAAACCGAACGCATTAGCCTGGACATGGCCACTCAGCGAAGCGGCCGTGCCGGTCGCGTGGCCCCGGGCGTCTGCTATCGGCTCTGGAGCACCTCCACCGAGGCCCGCATGCCCCTTGTCCGCACGCCGGAGATTCTGCACGCAGACCTCGCACCGCTGGTGCTGGACATCGCAGCGTGGGGGGAGAATGATCCCACAGCGCTGCCCTGGATGAGCGTGCCACCATCGGCCCGTATTACCGAAGCGCGGAAACTGCTGCAGGCGCTGGGGGCAATGGACGGTGCGGGGAGTATCACGACCATCGGCAAGAAGATGGCCGCCCTCCCTTGCCATCCCCGCCTCGCGCGCATGCAGCTACGGGCCGATACCCCCGCGCGGAAAGCCCTCGCCGCGCGTCTTGCCGACCTCCTCGAGGAGCGAAATCCCCGTTTGGAGGCGCTGAGGGCCAATCCCTACGAGGTAGGGATGCTCCTGGCATCGGCCTACCCGGAGCGCATCGGCAAAGCCTGGAAAAGCGGCGAATACCTCCTCGCGTGCGGCGAGCGCGTGATGCTTGAGGCCGATGCTGCCATCGCCGGAGAGGAATGGATCGCGGTGGCGTCCATGAGCGCCCGTCCCGGCGGTGTGGGGAGGGTTTTTCTGGCGGCACCGCTGGCGGCGGAGGACTTATCGGCCTTCACCACAGAAAGGGACGTTGTGCTGTGGGACAAGGCGCAGGGGGCGGCCGTCGCCCGGCGGGAATGGCGCATCGGGAACCTCCTGGTGGAGTCCCGCACCCTGTCGGAGGGCGTGCGCGAAGAGCTGGTGCAGGTGATTGTGGAGACCACGCGGAAGGATGGGACGTCGCTCTTCGACTTCAACGAGGACGTGGAAAACCTGCAGCGGCGCGTGGCGTCCGTCGCGGCCTGGCACCCTTCGCTGGAACTTCCGAGCCTCTCCACGGAGGAGGTTTTGAGGCGGGCCGATGAATGGGTCCCGCTCTACATCGGCAAGGCCACCAGCGCGTCTCAGCTGAAGAAAATCGACCTTTGCGCGGTGCTCTGGGGGCTGCTTTCGTTTGAGCAGCAGCAGGCGGTGGAGCGGCTCGCGCCTACGCACATCACGGTGCCCACGGGGAGCCGCATCGCGCTGGAGTACCGGCAGGGAGCCGATGCGCCTGTCCTCCGCGTCCGTCTGCAGGAGTGCTTCGGGCTCACAGGCACGCCGCGCGTGGACGACGGCCGGCGGCCGGTTCTGATGGAGCTGCTGTCTCCGGGATACAAGCCGGTGCAGCTTACCTCCGACCTCGCCAGCTTCTGGAGCGGCACCTACTTCGAGGTGCGCAAGGAGCTCCGGCGCCGCTATCCAAAACACTACTGGCCCGACAACCCTTTGGAAGCCGAGCCAGTGCGAGGTGTGAAGAAGAAGGCTTAGTTGCGGATTAGTGAATGTATTGCTTGAAGAAAGACCACATTTCTTCCGGAACGTCAAGGTCGTTTTTGCCGGTCGAATGCTTTCCGCCCACGATTTCGTAGAGCCTTACCTCCGGGCCGCGGCCCTGGAAGATGTGGCGGATGACGGTGTTCCTTATCTGAGGAAGCGTGTCGCACACTTCATGGGTGCAGTTGTTGGTGCTGGCCATGCGGCCTACGGCGAGGGGAACGGCTACGTACGCGCCCCAGCCGCCCTGGTTTTCGGGGTCTCCCTGCCAATAGGAGGTTTTGTCGGCGGTGCCGTGGATTTCCATGAAGGGAACGGGGCCCACGGGCTTGGGTCCGGTGTAGAGCCATTCCATGGTGAGACCGGCCAGCGAGCAGATGGCGTTGAATTGCTCCGGGTGCCTGTAGGCCATGATGTAGCACATTTCGCCTCCGTTGGACATGCCGGAGAAGAAGGTGTTCTTTATGTTGTATTGCTCTGTAAGGTAGTCCTTTAGGTGGAGGATGAAGGCGACGTCATCCTGCTCCCAGCCCTGCTGCTTGGGGTAACCTACATTCCAGCCGGTTTTGCCCTGGGGCGCCTTGAGGCCCTGGGGGTAGCAGAGGATGTAGCCATGTTTCCGGGCAGCCGTGAGCATTTCGGGGAAATAGCCCTCGGCCTTTCCGCCGTAGCCGTGCAGCATGAAGATGAGGGACCGGTGGGGACCCAGGCTGTCAGGCACGAAGAGGTAGTATTCGCGCTCCTCGCCGGCATCCGTAAGAGTGTATTTTTGCTGCGCCCGCGTCATGAAGGGCAGGATAACGAGTAGGCTCAGAAGAACAAAACGTTTCATAGGTTTTAGTTTTAAGCGTACAAAATTACACAATTTTTAATTCCGCAGCACACCAGCGACGTGGGTTCTCATGCACTTTCTGCGGAAAAAACGCGTTATACGTCAGCTATTATAACGTCATCGAGCAGGAAGCTGTTGCCCATGGCGCATGAATTCGTGCAGGTCGGCTCCCATCATGATCTTGAGTCGTTTTTGTCATCATTTGCACCTGGTCTTGTCGTCATCCAAAAACAGGCGTGATGTGTAAGTAGCTGAGCAACAACACACTACAATTTTTCTCCCCGGTCGAAACGAGGGGGAGAAATTGCATAAGTTTATAATAATCAATGCGTTCCACCTCACGGCATTTCTGCGAAGGCAAGCGGCCCCGACCGGGCATCTCTTTTTATCCCCACCGTCATTGGACTGTTTTTGTTAACTTGTTGAATATTAGACAAATAACAAAACTCCTCCCATCCAGTGAGGAGGGAGGAGATTAGGTATTCTATTCACAATAAGCCACTTAAGGAAAACGCTCAAACCCTTGGACCTGGTCCAAGGCATGATTGGACCAGGTCTCGCCAACATTTGGACCAGGTCACATTTTACCCGGTGGACCAGGTTCACCACATCCGCCTCCCAGTGGCGTCAGGGGCATTATCGCTGGACCAGGTCCAAGCCCTAAAAAGTGACCAAGTCCATACACCCCCTGGACCAGATCCACCCACCATGCAACATGCATATAGTAGCATGAGAATCCCTAACGTACTTTATCGGCTGCTTACCGTCTCATACATTTAAAATATAAAACAGAGACCAGAGCCCCTGGTCTCTGTAGCCAGACTAGTCTGGCGCATCTTTATTAATATCTTAAGCGAAGGGCATCAATTCCAATCACAAGCAGTGAAAGGATTGTCCCTAAGGCTGGGCTCAATAAAGAGAGCACCGTCGCTAGCCCTGAGGCAGCGAGAAGTACTCAACCCACCTTTTTGGAAGTTAGATTCTTTTTAAAATCCATATCCTCAATATGTTTTATAGTCAATTGTGAGCCGGGACTCACTCATCTTCTGTCTCAACCAATATGCTTATCTAGAATCACAGGGATTGGTGCTGTCGCAAAGATACAATAGCAATTCTTCTTTTGCAACCTGAGTTTCCCTTAAACTCCCCAAATTTCACTCAACAAGCCAGGTATCCAGTACTATAGCTCCTTGGCTCTGAACAGTATAATCCGGATTTGGAAAGCCGTAAGCATTCGGAGAAGTACGTGTTGACATAGTGAGATTACGACTGGCATCAGTGAGATGTCAGTCGTAATCTTACTTTGTCAATATGTACTTGCCCGTATGCTTACGAAAGTCGCAGCGACTGGCAGCGAGTAGCATGCAACTAAGCGAAAGTGGCAGCAACTTACCGGAACTTCGGAAAAGTTGCTGCTACATTCTGTCAATTTGGACCTTAGTTAATTAATCGTAATATCAGCCGCCTTCCAAATCTTAATCTCCTCAGTAGAACTATATTTTGTAACAGTGCCAGTAGCGGTAGTTACGATAGCACCAACTGAGCAGGTCGCATTTGCAAAACTCTGATAAATCACATAAGATCTTGTTCCGTCAGAAACGGTGATATTCTTTCCGCTCACGGCAGTTACAGTAAGACCTGAAACTTTGACATAAGCATTCTGGTAATCAGAATAATGGCCGACAAGAGAAGCGAGTGTGACAACCTCGGGCTCAACTGCAGTCTCGGACCCGGTGAAAGTGGCATTCATTGCGGTAATCTCAGAATACAGGCTATTATACAATTGCGCAGTCACCTGAATATTACCAGTGAACGTCTGGCCCTGTTTTAAACCATGACTCTTTTTATAATACATTATAGATCCTGTCGCATCCTTAATGATGGCTGTATTTGTTGCCGGAACAAATGACACTATAGCTCCGGTAAGTGTGCCATTATATGTTTTGGATGAGTTCGTAAGGAGTGCATTCAATTCGGCAACCGTGGTAAAGTCAGGAGCTCCAGAAGAAACCGTAATCGTATACTCTGCTGTAATTAAGGGATTTGCATCATATATAACGGTTACATCATAATCGCCGGCGACAGCCATGTTTACCTCTGAATCATCTACCGTATAATCAGAAGAGGTCAAAGCCTCTGTAGATTTGTCGGTATATACGAGGTCCACGGTTCCGTCGAAGGTGAAGGAATCGCCCACGGTATAGGCGGTAGTTGCACCAGAAACAGAGAGGTTCGCCTCTTCCTTAGGATTGATAGCGCCTGAACCTGTGCCGGTCCTTTTATAAATCTTCACATCAGACACACCACCAGTAGTAGTCAGATAAGTGGTAAAACGAGAATTACCTTCATGATAGAATAAATATCTTGTATCATCACCCATGTTCCTTATAGAGGTGACTCCTCCGCTAATATAGATAGCCCAGCTGCTGGCATCTACGAGATCATCGGAGCTTGAAAGAGTAGTGCTGGTGCTCCAAGAAAGGTATTTTGAGTCAGAACCACATAGTAAGGAATAGGTGCCAGCGATGTTTCCGTTGCCAATCGTAAATACTTCAACAGATGCGCTCGGATCAGAAATCTTAGACTCGCTAAGAGTAACGGCTTGCTGCCCAAGGTATTTACCAGAACCTCTTTGGCCAGCAGCATAGGTTGCAGCGGAATTCGTGATGATAATTTCACTTCCGAGTGTTAAGGATGCCACATCTGTTACTTCCGTATAAACGACCGGAGAAACGCGGACAACGCCACTCATATTGATGGAGAAAGAGGCAACATGCCCAGCCTGGAAGTTACCCTTGTCTGCAGGGAAAGTAATTTCCTTTGTAAAAGTACCCTTGTTTGTTGCAACAATTGCGGTAAGTGTCTTAGACCGCAAATCAACAGGTGCGCAAGCAAACCAAATATCAGTAGCAGAGGTGGTTACAAGGGAAAGAGTCTTCGATGCGGTGGACGGGGCCACAGTACCGGCTTCATTTTCAGGGTTACCATCCGGTTCAGCATCATAATCTTCGACATAATAGTACCAACGGCCAACCCAATTGGATTCGGCCGTAAGAGTCACACCCGTCACCGCTTCGTCGCCATCTAGGGATAGGTTAGCGAAGCTCAGTTTACCATATGCCGTTACATGTTGGAAGTCAAAAGAAACCGATGTCGGGAAAGTGGTTCCTGCATCATACCTGGCGAAAAGAACCTGCGCGGACTCATCGACAGAGCCGGCAAGCGGAGTCTGATTGGAAGGAATCTCAACGTTCCAGCTGTTTTTATCAGTGCTAATCTTAGACACATGAGATGTGGAGGGGCTTAACGCATAGAAAACGTAATTCCCAGAACCATCACTTGTTATTTCACTTTTCGGGGTAAATTCAGCTTTTGTTCCACCTGAAGTAGGGGTCACAGTCGCTTCAACAGAAGTGGCTTTGTTCTGGGAAATCATAATTCCCTTATTGGAGGTCCAAAGGGTAGGATACTTTCCAGCGGAAAGATCACCAAACACCGTCTTTGTGGCAATCTCCTCGGCATAGAAGTGAATCGGGCTCTCAACGGCCTCTTTCTCAATAACGTTTTTCTCCTGGACGTTCTTCTGGCAGGAAACCATTGCGAGGGCAGCTACTGCCGTTGCAAAAAGAAGAGAGTAAATCTTTTTCATAAGGCAGTAAGTTTAAAGGAGATTGAACGTGCCCCAATCATCCAGGATGCCGGGCTCAACTGTGTTGGCATTAACGTCACTCTGACAGATGAAGCCCTCGCTCTGCAACGTGAGGACGGTCACTTCGGGGGAAGTGTAAAACTCTTTTTGGGTCATAAGCAATATAGAATTAATTGGTTATTAGCTATATTATGCATGAAATACTATTTTTCATAGTTAAGTCGCTGGTTACTAGCGTGGTTAAACTTTGTAAAGTTACAAAAGAAATATAGAAAAACAAATAGTGTTTTTCATCTTTTCCTTCAGCCTTTCCCATATCGGCACGTTGCCCCCCCTTTATTTTGCGCTAACCCATAACGCGTTTTTCTAGCAAAAGTGCGTTATAGGTCCCGCTCAAAACACCACATCCACCTTATACGGCATCCGCACCGGTTCGCCATCGGCCAGGGCCGGTTTCCACTTAGGGGAACTCTTCACCACGCGCATGGCTTCTTCGTTCAGCGCAGGGTTGGTGCTCCTCAAGACCTGCACCTCCTGCACACGGCCGTTGCGGCCCACCACAAAACTCACGGTGACAAGGCCCTTTCCCA
>DGHE01000146.1:0-683 GCA_002392525.1 Bacteroidales bacterium UBA3856
GACGGAAGATTGGCGTGGTGGGCGTGCTGTGCTCGCTCAAGTCCATGGTGTCGGCCGAGATATCGGCCCGCCTCGTTGAAAAGGACATGGTTACGTCCGTGCAGGAGACCGTCAATGCCATCCGTTCCCAGTGCGACATGGTCATTGCCCTCACGCACATTGGCATTGAAGAGCACAACCCGGGCGACATGCTGGATCCCATGCTCTGCGCCGCCACCGAAGGCATAGACCTCTTCGTGAGCGGCCATTCCCATACGTTTATGGATGAACCCCTCTATGTGAAGAACCTAAAGGGCCGGAAGGTTCCCATCGTGCAGGTGGGCTGGACCGGGTCCTATATGGGAGAGTTGCACTGGGAATAGTTCTATAGGAAAGAGCGAACGTCCGCCGGGGGCTAAAAAAAGGCCGATGCCCCCGGCGGACGTTCGCTCTTTTCTATATCCAGGCGTTTTTGCTAAGTGCCTTATTGCTAGTTATTTATGAAATTTCCTCTGGGCGAATTCGACCGGAGGACATTTCGTAAATCGTTGGTAATGTGCTTGTTGCAAAAAACGGCCTGTGGAGGTTACAGAATATTCATGGACTGTTCGCGCACTTTTTCCAGTTCGTCTTTCATGCGAACGACGAGCTGCTGGATGCCGGCGTGGTTGGCCTTGGAGCCGGTGGTGTTGATTTCGCGGCCC
>DGHE01000146.1:729-3044 GCA_002392525.1 Bacteroidales bacterium UBA3856
TTGATTTCGCGGCCCATTTCCTGGAGGATGAAGCCCAGCTTCTTGCCGGGGTAGGGCTCGGAGTCGATGGTTTCCATGAAGTATTTGCAGTGCTGGCGAAGGCGCACTTTCTCTTCGTTGATGTCGTACTTCTCCAGGTAGAAGATCATTTCCTGTTCGAAGCGCTCGGGGTTGGGTTTTGCCGCCAGTTCTTCGATGGCCTTGGAGAGTTTTTCGCGCACGGTCTGGATTCGTTCGCCTTCGAGGGCTTCTACGCCGTCGTAGAGTGAAAGGATGCCTTTCACACGCGTAGTGACGTCTTTGTAGAGGGCGACGCCTTCGGTGGCGCGGTAGTCCATGAGCTGCGTGAGGGCGCGGTCAAGGGCATCGGCCACAAGGGGCCATTCGTCGGGGGCGATGACATCGGCCTTGCGGGCATCCACTACGTCGGGGAGGCGAAGGATGGCGGCGGCAAGGGTGGCGGGATCGGCCGGGGCACCCAGCGCTGCGACGGTGCTGGCCATGTACTCGCGGAAGGCGGCTTCGTTGATGCTGTGCGCGCTGTTCCCGGCGGCGGGCTCGAAGGTTGCATAGAGGTCGATGGTGCCACGTACGAGTTTATCGGCCAGTAGCTTACGTACTTCCAGCTCCTTGTCTTTGGGGAGGAGGGAGGTTTTGATATTGATGTCGGCGCTTTTGCCGTTGAGGGTGCGGATTTCAAGGGTAAGGGTGCCGCTCGAAAGAAGGGCTTCGGCCTTGCCGTAACCCGTCATGGATTGAATCATAGCTGTTGTTTTTTTGCTGTGCAAAGATACAAAAAATAACTATCTTTGTATCTATGATTGAGTTTGAAGTAAGTTCGCACGGGGCCGAACTCCAGAGCCTCCGGAGGGCCGGCCGTGAATATCTCTGGCAGGGAGATCCTGCCTACTGGGGCCGGAGGGCTCCCATCCTGTTTCCTTCCGTGGGGCGTCCGTTCGAGGACACCGTCCGCTTTGGCGGCAAGGCGTTTACCATGAAGCAGCACGGCTTTGCGCGGGATGCTTCTTTTGAACCCTGTTCCAGGGGCTTACGGATGACAGGAGAGCACCCGAATTACCCGTATTCCTTTGATTTGTATGCTTCGTACGAGGCTTCGGGAGACGCCCTTCACTGCCGCTGGAGCGTAGTGAGCCGGCAGGAGGAGCCCATGTTCTTCCAGATTGGCGCGCACCCTGCGTTTTTGCTGCCGGATTACAAGGCCGATGACCCGGTGCATGGGTATTTCCTCCTCTTGGACGCTTCCGGTAGGGAGGTTAGGCCGATGGTAACTACGCAAGTGGTGCACGGGGTAGGTTCGCGCGCGTTTTTGAGCGAGCCTTTCCAGTTGGAGAGCCGTATTCCCATTACGGCCGATACCTTTGTAAACGACGCTATCCTCATCGAAAACGGTCAGGTGGCGAGCGTTGCGCTCCTTTCCAAGGAGGGCGAACGCGTACTTACCGTTCATTGCCCGCAGGCGCAGGCCTATGGCCTTTGGGCGCCTGTAAAACCCGGCTGCCCTTTTGTTTGCATCGAGCCCTGGTGCGGCATTGCAGACCGCGACGGATTTAAAGGAGACTTTTCCGAGAAAGACTTCGTGCACCGCCTGGGGGCAGGGGAGGAGTATCTTTTTGAATATGTGATAGAACTGTAAATCAGTAAACTAATTTTTATTGCAAAAACGCGGGCTAAAAGGCCCGCTTTTTTATTGGTAAAACGTTGTCAAATTCGTTAAAAATGCATACCTTTGTTTATCCTATTCTCGTAAGAATAGCCAGGCGGCCGGGGCGTCAGCTGGATAGCGACAAACCGGAGAAACTGTGCAAGTTGTTTCGTCCGCCTTTCTTGTTACCCTTCCGGCTTGCATTCAGACGGGAGGGGAATTAAAGATGTGTGTCTTTGCGTAATCAAAAACTATGAAACGATCCCTCATCATCACCGGCGGTGCCGGTTTCATCGGCAGTCACGTGGTGCGGCTGTTTGTGAACAAGTACCCTGAGTACAAGATCATTAACCTGGATAAGCTCACCTATGCGGGTAACCTCGCTAACCTCAAGGACATCGAGGACAAGCCCAACTACAAGTTTGTGAAGATGGATATCTGCGACTTCGAGGGCGTTCTAAAGCTCATGCAGGACGAGCAGGTGGACGGCATCATCCACCTGGCCGCCGAGAGCCACGTGGACCGCAGCATCAAGGACCCGTTCACCTTTGCGAAGACCAACGTAATGGGAACGCTGAGCCTCCTGCAGGCCGCCAAAGCCTACTGGGAGCCGATGGACTGGACTGTTTGTCATTCTGAGCCCTCCTCCTGT
>DGHE01000146.1:3085-4770 GCA_002392525.1 Bacteroidales bacterium UBA3856
AGCCCTCCTCCTGTCATTCTGAGCGTAGCGAAGAATCTATCCCTTGCCGTTTCTATCATATTTCCACCGACGAAGTGTACGGCGCCCTGGAAATGACGCATCCGGAGGGCATAGAGCCTCCGTTCACCACCAAGGCATCCAGCGGCAAGCACCACCTGGCCTACGGCGAAAAGTTCTTCACCGAGGACCTCAAGTACCAGCCCCATAGCCCCTACAGCGCCGCCAAGGCCAGCAGTGACCACTTTGTGAGGGCCTTCCACGACACCTTCGGCATGCCCACCATCGTGACCAACTGCTCCAACAACTACGGGCCCTACCAGTTCCCTGAGAAGCTCATCCCGCTTTTCATCAACAACATCCGTCACCGTAAGCCCCTTCCGGTTTACGGCAAAGGCGAAAACGTCCGTGACTGGCTGTATGTGGAGGATCACGCTCGCGCCATCGACCTCATTTTCCACGAGGGAAAGGTGGCCGAGACCTACAACATCGGCGGGTTCAACGAGTGGAAGAACATTGACATTATCAAAGTCCTGATTGCCACCGTCGACCGCCTCCTGGGCCGTCCCGAGGGAGCCGACATGGACCTTATCACCTATGTGACGGACCGCGCCGGACACGACCTCCGTTACGCCATCGACTCCCGCAAGCTCCAGCGCGAACTGGGCTGGGAACCTTCCCTCCAGTTTGAGGAAGGCATTGAGAAAACCGTGCGCTGGTACCTGGACAATCAGGAATGGATGGACAACGTGACGTCCGGGGATTACCAGAAGTATTACGAAGAAATGTATAAAGGACGGTAGCGTCCCGTGTCATTCTGAGCGAAGCGAAGAATCTATTCATAAACCAAGAACCATGAAAATTGCAGTAGCAGGAACCGGATACGTAGGCCTTTCCATTGCCACGCTTCTGTCCCAGCACCACGAGGTGGTGGCCGTGGACGTGATTCCGGAGAAAGTAGAGAAGATTAACAGGAGGGTAAGCCCCATCCAGGATGAGTATATCGAGAAATATCTGGCCGAGAAGCCGCTGAACCTTACCGCCACGCTGGATGGCAGGTCCGCGTACAAGGACGCCGATTTTGTGGTGATTGCCGCGCCCACCAACTACGACGCCAAGAAGAACTTTTTCGATACTTCCCACGTGGAAGAGGTGATTGAGCTGGTGTTGGAGGTGAACCCCTCCGCCGTGATGGTAATCAAGTCCACCATCCCCGTGGGCTACACCAAGACCGCCCGCGAGAAGTTCTCCTACAGAGAGCGTCAGGCCGATGGTACCATGAAGGTGGTCACCCCCAAGATCATCTTCGCCCCCGAGTTCCTGCGGGAGAGCAAGGCCCTCTACGACAACCTCTATCCCAGCCGCATCATTGTGGGCTACGATGAGCCTGCCCTGGAGGCATCGGCCCACACCTTCGCCTCCATCATCAAGGAGGGCGCCATCAAGGAGGACGTTCCCGTGCTGTTCATGGGCACGACGGAGGCTGAGGCCGTGAAACTGTTCGCGAATACGTACCTGGCGCTCCGTGTGAGCTACTTCAACGAGCTTGATACCTATGCGGAGATGAAGGGACTGGATACGCAGGCCATCATCGAGGGCGTCTGCCTGGATCCCCGTATTGGTACGCACTACAACAACCCCAGCTTCGGGTATGGCGGCTACTGCCTCCCCAAGGATACCAAGCAGCT
>DGHE01000055.1 GCA_002392525.1 Bacteroidales bacterium UBA3856
GTAAGTCCAAGACCCCTTACCTGCGAGACGACTACTATACCAACAAAGATGCCGCCGGCAATCTGCTCACGCCTGTTCAGAAAACGGATGAGATGGGACTTACTTACTGGACCCTGGATATCGACCGTGCCACTGTCGTGGGAAGTTCTTCGGAAAAGTCCGGACGTCCGCACAAGGCCATTGTCCTTTGGGATGACGACGGATACGGCGCCAAGGGCGGTGGTTTCCAGAGCGGCAAGCACGAGCTGTACCCGTTCCCGCTCGATGTCGTTACGGCTAACCCCTGGAACGAAGAGACCCAGACCGGTATCAGGCAGAATCCCGGTTGGGATTAATTCCGTTTCCCGATAAACCTGTATAATCAATTACAATATGTCAACAAAACTATTCAAACTGACCTGCTTCCTCTGGGTATTCCTGACCTTTGCAGGAAGCTTTGTCGTGATGGCTCAGAACCGGACCATCAGCGGAACCATCGTTGACACAGACGGCCAGCCGGTCATCGGTGCCGCCGTTACCGTGGTGGGCAACACCCGTATCGGCACGGCTACGGACATGAACGGCGCATTTACCCTGGCCGTTCCTTCCGGAGCCAATATCTCCGTGGAGAGTATCGGGTACAAGAGTGTAACGCTTCCCGTGGGCAACCAGACCACTTTCAACATCGTCCTTGAGGAGGACAATGAAATGATTGAAGAGACGGTAGTGATCGGTTACGGCGTACAGCGCAAGAGCGACCTCACCGGCTCCGTGGCCTCGGTCCGCTCTGTCGATCTGGCCAACCGCTCCACGTCCGATGCGGCCGCCGCCCTCCAGGGCAAGGCTGCCGGCGTGCAGATATTCAACGACTCGGGTGCTCCGGGCAGGGAGGCTTCCATCCGCGTCCGCGGTATCTCTTCCAACAGCAGTTCCGGACTGGGACCGCTCCTGATTGTGGACGGCCTCAAAGTGGACAATATCCAGTACCTGGATCCTTCCATGATCGAGTCCATGGAGGTCCTGAAAGATGCCGCATCGGCCGCCATCTACGGTGCGCAGGCCGGTAACGGTGTTGTCCTGATTACGACGAAGTCCGGCACCAAGGCCAAGGACGGCACCATTTTCTACAACTACAAACTGGGCGTGAGCCAGCTGGGTCATCATGCCCAGGTGATGAACGCCGAGCAGTACATCGACTGGATGCATCAGGCCGGGCAGATGGGGACCCGTGAGGAACTCATCGCTACGGGAACTTGGGACGGCAAGACCGATACCAACTGGGCTGACGTCCTTTACGGGACCGGGTTCTCGCACAGCCACACGCTGGGCGCCCAGGGCGGCAACGACCGGGGAACCTATTTTGTCTCCCTCAATTATGTGGACGAGAACGGTATGGCCAAGGGCGACAAGGATGTGTACAAACGCCTGACCGCCCAGATCAATGCCGACTACAAGATCAAGTCTTGGTTCCAGGTTGGGACCAACACTTCCATCGAACGCTATCAGCAGCAGTTGATCGGCGAGCACTCCGAGTATGCCGGAAGCAATGCGGGCCTGCTGGGCACCCTGATCATCGACCCCCTCACGCCTGTTTACATTACTTCCTACGACGACCTGCCTACGGGAATGAAACTGGCCATTGACGGTGGCAAGCAGGTGGTTTACGGCCCGGCCGACCATCCCGGCTGGTGGTATTCCCAGTCCAAGATTACGGAAGGCGACGGTGCCAACCCGCTTATCTATGTAGACCGCAATAACAAGAAAGAGGAGGGCTGGAATATCCGGGGTACCGTTTTTGCGAACTTTACTCCATTCAAGGGCTTTGTGTTTACCTCCCGCGTGGGTTACCGCATCCGGCAGACCTACAAGAGCGACTACAAGGAGCCCTTCTATGTGAATGCGAAGACCTATTCCACCACCTATGATCTCAGTGCCGAATCTTCCCAGCGTTATTACTATCAGTGGGAGAACTTTGCCAACTACAATGTGACCCTTGGAGGTAAGCACGCCATCGGCGCCATGGCCGGTATGTCCTACACCTTCTCCGACAACCGTGGCGTAAGCGCCGGCCTCACCGGCGAAGATCCGCTCAAGGGGTATGCCGAAAACTTCCGCTACTTGACCCAGGACAACGGTTCCGGCACCAAGAGCATCGGCGGAGGAACGCCCAGTCAGAGCTCCCAGATTTCCTATTTCGGCCGCTTGATGTACACCTACGACAACCGCTACAGCCTGCAGACCAACTTCCGGGCCGACGCCTTCGACTCTTCCAAGCTGTCTCCCAAGAACCGTTGGGGTTTCTTCCCTTCCGTTTCTGCCGGCTGGACGGTGTCCAATGAGCGTTTCGTCAAGGACAACATCAGCCGCGACATCCTGAGTTTCCTGAAGTTCCGTGCCTCCTGGGGTATCAACGGCAACATCTCCGTCCTTTCCGGTTACCCTTATTCCACCTCCATCTCCTACAACAGCCAGAGCTATCAGTTCGGCGAGGGCGATACCCTCTCGCTGGGGTCCATTCCGGACGGCCTTGCGAATCCGAAGCTGACTTGGGAGACCTCTGTCCAGACGGATGTAGGTATGGACCTGAGGATGTTCAACAACCGCCTCACCCTGGGCGTAGACTGGTTTAACAAGGATACCAAGGACCTTCTGGTCAGGATTTCCCCGGTGGCCGAGGTGGGTATCAGCTCCACTTATGTCAATGCGGGTTCCGTGAACAACAACGGTTGGGAATTCGAGCTGGGCTGGCAGGACAACATCGGCGACTTCCACTATAGCCTGAATGCCAACTTCTCCACCCTGAACAACATGGTCACTTATCTGGAGCCTTCTGTGGGCCATCAGACCGGTGAGAGTTTCGGCGGCCATAAACTCCAGACCTATTTCGAAACGGGTTATCCGGTATGGTATCTCCGCGGTTTCGAGTATGCCGGTATCGGCGAGGACGGACGTCCCAATTACATTGATGCCGAGGGCAATGTCACCCAGGATCCCGTAGATACGGACATGAAGTTCCTCGGAAGCGCCCTGCCGAAGTTCAACTACGGCGTCACGCTCCGTCTGGATTGGAAGGGCCTTGATTTCACCGTGTTCGGTACTGGCGCAGGCGGCCATTACCTGGTCCCTTGCGTGTACCGGGTATCTTCCGTGTTCCATAACTCGCTGGTGTATTTCTACGAGCAGGCAGGGAAGACCATCCCTGCGATTGACAAGATTTGGGACAAGCAGATTTTCTGGAGCTCCTCCGCTACTTTGTTCAGGGGTGACTTCTTCAAGATCAAGCAGATCCAGCTAGGTTATACGCTGCCACAGAAATGGACCAGGAAGATCATGATCGACAACCTGCGCGTGTTCGCCTCCATGGACGACTGGTTCGTATTCACCAAATATCCGGGCTTTGATCCGGAGACCGCTTCTACCGGAACCAATTCCGGTATGGGCCTGGACAAGGGTTCTTACCCGAATGCTAAGCGCCTGCTCTTCGGTGTCAACATTTCCTTCTAAAAGATGACTGCTATGAAAAAGAATATTCTTTGGGTAATCACCGGTGCCATTGCACTGTTTACATTCAGTTCCTGCGACCAGAAACTGCTGGATATTCCACAGAAGGGTGTTGTGGCCTACGAGGATTTCTACCAGACCGACCAGGACGCCTTGTCTGCCCTGACCTCGGTCTATGCCGACTTCATCA
>DGHE01000149.1 GCA_002392525.1 Bacteroidales bacterium UBA3856
TGCCGATGCGGATCTTGCGGGCGGGGTCTACGATGACATCCCACAGGCGCTGCTCGCGGTTGAGCTCGCGCAGGAGCAGGACCATGATATCGGCCCCGGTCTTTTCCTTCTTGCCGTAAAGGCGGGCGGGGAACACCTTGGTGTCGTTCAGGACAAAGATGTCTCCTTTGCCGAAATAGTCGATGATATCTTTGAAAAGGCGGTGTTCGATTTCACCGGTATCCTTGTGCAGGACCATCAGACGGGCCTCGTCTCTCCAACGGGTAGGCTCCTTGGCGATGCGGTCTGCGGGGAGGTCAAAGTTGAACTGGGATAATTTCATTATTCGTGTATAATTCGATACTATTATAATACGGCATATATATTAAAAAAGTTTCACAGGTGCTGGCTTTTTGTTTAAAATACAGATTATTACTATCTTTGAGAAGATAAAACACACGCTGAATGAAACGCTTTTTCCTTGCAGTCACCGTAGCGGCGCTCGCCCTGGAGGCCGCTGCGCAGCCCTCCCGGGAACCTGTTCCCAATGTTGTTGCCACCGCCCGTCCGGCCGTCACCATCCAGTACGGCGGCCCCACCCGCGCAGAAGGACGCTCCTACAACTTTACGCCCACGTTTTTCATCTTTCCCGGTGAAAAACTGGACTCCACCGGTGCGGCCCATCTGCTGAAGGAACTGGATATCCAGCCACTGCTGGATGCGAACTACGGAACGGCGCTGGTTGTCAATCCCACCGGCACCCGGTATGATCCCGAACTCGATTTCAAGGTCTTCGAAACACTCTTCAACCAGCATCGCGGCCCCGGAAACCTTAAAGTGGTGGGCTTTGGCGCCGGTGCCACGTTCGTGAACCAGGTCATCGCGCCCCTGGCGGGGGACCAGATTGCCGATATCCTGACGGTAGACGGCAAGCCCGGCAGGGAAGCGAAGGCCGTTCCCGCCTACGTGGCCGGAAAGAACGCCGCCAGGGCAGCCAAACCCTATCAGGCAGCGATAAAGGTCGATGACCCCCTTCTCAAGGTAGTCGTAGGCGGGAACGCAAACGCTTCCCTCGGAGAGATTTTCGCCGATGCCTGGACGCGAGTCCTGGGCCGCAATTACCGATATAATAACTACAACCATACCCACTACGAGGGCGCCCGGCTGGGAGAATACGGCTCTTATGAGCTGGAACCCTATCTGGACTGTTCTCTACTGGGCATAAGGCGCATTATTGTGGAGCAGCCCGCCGGCTACTCCCGTGGTCCCAGGGCCGAAAAACCGCAGTTGCTCTGGTACGAGTACTGGCCGGAGGAACTGCTTTCGCCTGACACTCCGGCGCACTCCGTTCCCGTTATGGTCCTCCTGCACGGCAACCAGAACGACCCCCGTACCCAGGCCGAAACCTCCGGCTTCATCCAGGTGGCGGCCCAGGACCGTTTCTTCGTGGTGGAAATGGAATGGCAGGGAACGCCCAACTATCAGGCCATGGGCCATGACGGCATAGAGACCGTCCTGTTCCAGCTCTTTGAAAAGTATCCGCAGCTGGATCCCTCCCGTGTGTATGCCGAGGGTCTCAGTGCCGGCTCCATCACCGCCACGGCACTGGGTATCAAGAAGTCACACCTGTTTACAGCCGTTGGCGGCCACTCCGGAGGCATCTTCGGCGGCTCCTTCATGGGCTACAGCACCCTGGACGCCCTCTGGGCCGAGGCTACCCAGAAGCGCGGCGCCGTGGAGGTGCCCTACTGCTCGGTCTTCGGCACCAAAGACAACGTGGTTCCGTATATGACACCCGACAACTGGAAGGGCAACAACTACCTCAATGCCTGGAATGCCTACGAGCAGATGAACGGTATGGAAGTGGTGAGCGAGATGGATTTCTCCGTGGACCCGGTCTTCGGCCAGGTACTGAAAGACCGTGAAAGCATCAAGACCAATAAAGGCATCACCGTAGAAACCGGTGTGCTCTATAAAGGTGAGGTGCCCCTGATCAAGCTGGTAGCCGTGATGGATTACGGCCACTGGAACTTCCAGCCCACGGCCCGCATCATGTGGGATTTCTTCCGGCAGTTTCGCCGAGACCCCGAAACCCGTCAGCTCATCTGGGAAGGCTGTGATTTGTAAGTGGCTAAAATTCAGTTGTTTATAAAACTTCTCCCCGGTCGAATCGCCGGGGAGAATTTTTATAAAGTGTTGACTAAAAGTCGATTATAAATCACGCTCTTACTGCATGAGCAGCACGCGGTGAACCGGAACGGAGGAGGCGGCGGCATCGGCCCTGGCCTCGCAGCGGATATCGCGGGAAGAGGCGCCGAAGAGGAAGGTGTAGGTGCCGGCATCCACTACCCAGGCGCTGGCAGCCTCGTCGAAGGAAGCGAGCTCGGAGGTGGGGAAGGAGAGGGTGACCTGGGCCGACTCGCCGGGAGCGAGCTTAGCTGTCTTGGCGTAGGCCTTGAGTTCCTTTACGGGCTTGTCCAGGGAACCGGCCGGGGCGCTGACATACAGTTCCACTACCTCCTTGCCGGCGACGGAACCGGTGTTCTTCACGCACACGGATGCGGTGACGGTTTTTCCGTCATTCACCACCGTGGGCTCGCTGTACTCGAAGCTGGTGTAGCTGAGGCCGTAGCCGAAAGGATAGGACACGGGCAGGTTCTCTTTGTCAAACCAGCGGTAGCCTACATAGATGCCTTCCTCGTAGCGGGTTACGTCCACATCCTTGAGGCCCACATCCTCGCGGCGGTTCATGAAGTACACTTCGTTCGCTGCGTCGATGGGGAAGTTGCGGGAAGAGGCTGCATCCATCAGGTTCACGGGGAAGGTCATGGGCAGCTTGCCGGAGGGACTCTCCACACCGGTAAGGATGTCGGTTACGGAGTTGCCGCCTTCCTGACCGGCCTGCCAGGCCAGCAGCACGGCGTCGGGGATACTCTTCCAGGAAGCGGTCTCGATGACACCGCCAATGTTCAGGACCACAACCACCTTCTTGCCCTGAGCGTGGAAAGCGGCGGTTACCTTGTTCAGGAGTTCTCTCTCGCGGGCCGACAGCTCGAAGTCTGCGCTGGTACGGTCAAAGAACTCACCGCTGTTGCGGCCGAAGGTGATGATGGCGATATCGTTTCCCTTGGCCGATGCAGCCAGTTCCGAAGCGGAAGGCACCAGCTCGGTGGGACGAGGCATGGGATAGAAGGCCGACAGCTGGTCCGTGAGGGTAGCCTTGAAAGCGGCCTCTTCCTGGGCGATATGCTTCAGATAGACGTCCTTCTTGCTCTCGTCCACCTCAAAACCGGCGTTCTTGAGGCCGTCCAGTAAGGAAACGGTGTAGGCGCGGTTCACGTTGCCGGACCCGGTGCCGCCGGCGATGAAGTCATAGGAGGTGCAGCCGAATACGGCCACTTTCTTTACGTCCTTCAGCGGCAGCACACCGTTGTTTTCCAGAAGGACCATGCCTTCCAGGGCGCTCTGGCGGGTAACAGCAGCGTGGGCCTTGAGGTCCGGCTTGTTGGAGTAGGCATAGCCCTTCACCTTGGGGCTGCGCTTGACAAGCTCCAGGCAGCGGGTGACGCATACGTCCAGTTCTGCCTCCGAGAGGGAACCGTCCTTGATGGCATTCATGATCTGCTCGTACTGCAGGGGAGTGCCGGGCTGCAGCATGTCGTTTCCGGCAGCCATCTGGGCGGCGCCGTTGTCACCGCCGAACCAGTCGGTCATCACGAGGCCCTTGAAGCCCCATTCGTCACGAAGGACGGTGGTGATGAGGTCCCTGCTCTGGGAAGTGTAAGTACCGTTAATCTTATTATAGGAGCTCATGACGGTCCAGGGATCGGCCTCCTTCACGGCAATCTCGAAGCCTTTGAGGTAAATCTCGCGCTGGGCGCGGGGGCTGATGATGGCGTTGTTGGCCGTGCGGTTGGTTTCCTGGTTGTTGTAGGCGAAGTGCTTGATGGAGGTGCCTACGTCGTTTTTCTGGACACCGCGCACGTAGGCGGCGGCGGTCTTTCCGGCTACCACGGGGTCTTCGGAGTAGTATTCGAAGTTGCGGCCGTTGAGCGGGTGACGGTGAATGTTGAGGGCGGGTGCGAGGTACACATCGGCCCCGTACTCATGGACTTCCTCACCCATGGCGGTGCCCACGCTCTCTACCAGTTCCTGGTTCCAGGTGCTGGACAGAAGGGTGCCGATGGGGAAGTGCGTGCAGTAGTAGGTGTTGTCATCTCCCGGACGCGTGGGGTTGATGCGGAGGCCGGCGGGACCATCGGCCAGCACGATGCTGGGAATGCCCAGGCGGGGGATGGGGTAGGTGGTGCCGGCGGCGCCGGGAACGATATCCTGAGTAGCGCCTACGACGGCGCTGTTGCCGTCACTTCCGGCCATGCCCATGCCGATGACCATGTGCACTTTTTCTTCCAGAGTCATGGCTTTGAGAACCTTCTTCACGGAAGATGTGGCCAGCTGGGGTTCTCCGCTCTCGCAGCCGGCAAGCGCCATCACTGCGGCGGAAAGGAGGATGAGTTTTTTCATGATATCAGAGTTATACGTTTTTGTGTCGTGGACGCAAAGATAGTCGAAAATGATTTCAAAAAAACCGAATTGTACACACAGGATAATTTTTGAACACGGGATTATATATATTTGCAATCCGAATGACGATCAACCATCAATAACACACAGATATGAAAAAAATCCTTTTGACTTTGGCAGCGCTGTCTATGGCCTTTGCGGCCGTCGCCCAGCCTCAGCTGCGTGAAGACAACATCGAAGATGTCTTGAAGGCAATGACCCTCCAGGAGAAGGCGACCCTTCTCGTGGGCGGCGCCCGAGCCGCCATGGTGAACGGCGTCACTTCCGGCGTATCGGCCAATGTGCCCGGCGCCGCCGGCAACACCCGTCCCATCGAGCGCCTGGGCATTCCCGTGACGGTGCTGGCCGATGGCCCTGCCGGCCTTCGCATCCAGCCCACCCGCCCCGGCGACGCCAACACCTATTACTGCACCGGTTTCCCGGTGGGAACCCTCCTGGCCAGCTCCTGGGATCTCTCCCTGGTGGAGGAAGTGACTAAGGCCATGGGTAACGAGGTGCTGGAGTACGGCGTAGATGTCCTGCTGGCTCCCGGCATGAACATCCACCGCAACCCGCTTTGCGGCCGTAACTTCGAATACTTCTCCGAAGACCCCCTCCTCTCCGGTAAAATGGCTGCCGCTTATGTAAGAGGTATCCAGAGCAATGGCGTGGGTACGTCCATCAAGCACTACGCCGCCAACAACCAGGAGACCAACCGCAACGAGGACGACGCCATCATTTCGCAGCGCGCCCTGCGTGAGATCTACCTCAAGAACTTCGAGATTGCCGTGAAGGAATCCCAGCCCTGGACCGTCATGAGTTCCTACAACAAGATTAACGGAACCTACACATCCCAAAGCAGGGACCTCCTGACGACCATTCTCCGTGATGAATGGGGCTTCAAGGGCCTTGTGATGACCGACTGGTTCGGCGGTGACAACGGCGCAGAGCAGATTGCCGCCGGCAACGACATGCTCCAGCCCGGCACCGAC
>DGHE01000163.1 GCA_002392525.1 Bacteroidales bacterium UBA3856
TCGGGTACGCTCTCCGGGAAGAGGTCCACGATTCTGTCTTCCAGGTGGAGGAGGCCTTCCTCGATGGCAAAGCCCACGGCCGTGGCGGTGAAGGTTTTGCTCACGGAGTTCATGATGTGGGCGGTGTCTGGCGCTATCTGTTTTTCTAACAGTACTTTACCGCTTTGGAGAACCATGATGCTGTGGAGCTCTTCGTTGTGGTCTTCCACGGCTGCGAGGTAGCTGGCGAAGGCTTCCTGCTGCTCCGTTGTAGCCTTGCCGCGGGGAAGCGGGCCGCCGGTGGTGCAGGCAGCGCACAGAAGAAGGATGAGCGAAACTTTGTAATTCATTGGCTATTAGTGTTATAGTTTTTTCTCTTTGGGTAGAACAGCCTAAAGAGAAAAAGTTAAGTGTTTCAAAACCAGCGTTTTTCGGCGGTTCGGTTGTAGATGTTGAAGCGCCAGGTGATGCCCAGGTCGAAGTTGTTGATGCGGTCGTGGTTGTCGCGGAACCAGACGGCGTGCAGGCGCAGGTGGTCTCCGCCAAGCGGGAAGAACTCCACGCCGGCACCGTAGTAGAAGTAGTCGTTGCCGGCCTGGAGGATGAGGTCGTAGGAGGCGCCGGAGGCATCTACATTGGAGGCGTCGTTGCGCTCATAGCCCACCTTGGTGCAGAGATTCCACTTGCCGAGGGTAAGGATGGCCTTGCCGATGAGGGTCCAGTCGGAGAAGAAAAAGCGCTTTTGCTGGAACGAGGCGCGGTTGATGAAGTCTACATCCAGGGCCAGAGGGCCCATGAAGAAGCGGTTTCCAAGCGCAATCCAGTTCATCATGCGGGCGGTCTCGTCCTCTACGTAGTTATAGCTCCAGGTGGTTTTCCAGTTGGGGCCGATGTGGCCGTTCCAGTACAGATTGTATGAGTAGGCGTTCTGCTTGGCCGGCGAGATGGGGGAGGGACAGAACTGCAGCACAATGTTCTGGCCCGGGGCGGGCGTATAGGTGACATTGACACCAAATGCGTAGTATTGGTACCAGTTGTTTACGAACGTGCCGTAGTAGTAAACGTCGATAGGGGCCGAATCCACCTCATAGGTGCCCACCAGGATGGCTTGTTTTCCCGCCGTGACCGACCACTTGGGGTGGAACTGGTATTTGAGCCAGAGGAAGTCCGTGGCATTGAACGGGTTTTGGTCGTCGATCTTCTTGTTCAGGCGCTGCCGCACGCGGAAGGTAAGTTTGTCGGAGATTTGCCCCAGCATGTGCAGGTTGAGGTAGTCTCCCTGGAAGTGGCTGTTGTATTCTCCGGGCTTCCAGTCCTGGTGGAAGGACGCGCGGGTGTCGACGTAAATCTTGTCAATGTGGGTTTGCTGGGCGCTGAGAATGGCCGAAGAGGCCAAAAGGCCGATGACAATGCTGCAGAGGGTGCGTCTCATAGTAACAGGTTACAGAGGTTGTATGTTCACGGTGTGGCCGGCATACTCCTGTACGGCCTCCCGGTGGGAGATGAACAGGATGGTCTTTTTTCCGTGGTATTTTGTGTGGAGGTTGTCGAGGAGCTGTTTCTCGGTGGCGGGGTCAAGGGCCGATGTGGACTCGTCCAGGATGAGGACGCCTCCTTTCCGGAGAAGGGCCCGGGCGATGGCCACCCGCTGGGCCTGCCCCTCGGAAAGGCCGCTGCCGGTTTCTCCGCAGGGTGTGTCCAGCCCGTCGGGAAGGTCGTAGACAAAGCCGGCCATGGCGGTCTCAAGGGCCTCCTGCATCTCTTTTTCACTGGCCGATGGTGCCGCGAGCAGAAGGTTGCTGCGGATAGTGCCGGAGAGGAGGGAATTGCCCTGAGGAATATACATGAAATTGCCTCGGAGGGCGCTCCCGGCAGGGAAGTGGCCGATGGTAACGCTGCCTTCCTGGGGTTTCAGGAGGCCCAGGATAAGGCGGATGAGGGTGCTCTTGCCGGCGCCGGTGGGCCCGGTGATGACCGTCATTTCCCCGGCGGGGAACTCGGCGGAGAAGTCCTTGAGGACCGGCTGCGACAGGCCGGGATAGGCGTAGGTGACGTGCTGGACGCTCACCTCGGGGGCTTCGGAGAGCCGGCGCTCCTTTTCCAGCGGTTCTTCCTCCAGTTCCTCAAGGTCCATGAGGCGTTCGATGGAGGTGATGGCCTGGATGAAGGCGGGAATCTGGCGGCCCAGCTCTGCGATGGGGCGCTGCACCTGGCCCACCAACTGCAGGAAGGCCGTCATGGTGCCGTATGTGACCGAGCCGGCACGGATGCCCACGACACCCCAGAGGAACGCGGCTGCATGCCCGGCCTGGAATCCGAAGAACATGAGCCCGCGGGCTACTGCGTTGTAATTAAGGCGTTTACGGGTTGAGTTCTCGACATCAGCCTGTATCCAGCCAAACTTCTGCAGCACGCGCTCCACGCTGGTGAGGGTGAGAACCAGTACCCGGTGCTGCAGGCTTTCCTGCATGAGCTGCTGCAGCTCGCTCTCCCGTGCACGGATGGACGCCATGAGCGAGCGCAGCTGCCGGAAGAAGAGCTTGGAACCAAAGACGGTGGCGCACATGAGGATGAGGAGCATCCACAGGAGGCCGGGCGCCAGCACCAGGAAATAGACGCTGGCGGCGAGAAGCTGAAGGAGAGTGATGGCGAGGCCGGGAATGCGGTCGGTGACAAGCTCTGCTACCACGCGGATGTCTTCCTCCAGGCGGTTGACGGTGTCTCCCGAGAGATAACGCTCGCGCCCGTCCCATCGGCTCCTCAGAACATGGGAGAAGAGGTCCCGGCGAAGGAGGTTCTGCGCCTTGACAAGGCTGTAGGCGTTCCACCAGTTGGCGGCGACAACGGCCGTGAGCTGCAGGGCCAGGATGCCGATGAAAAGGCCGATGGCAGGGCCCAGGGGCTGGGGCTTTACGCCCGTTGCAATGTCGATGAGGTATTTGCTGGCCCAGACGAAGCTGAGCGAGGCGCCAATGCGGACAAGGCCGATGAGAATGCTCACGCACGCCCTCCACCTTACCGGTGCGGACATGCTCCAAAGCGTCCTGAGGATGGGCCCTGTCTTTTTCATGGGTCTACTCCTCCAGCGCGACTCCCTGCTCCACCCACACGGAAACGAGTTTGTCTACGTCTGCGGCGGCGACTTCGGGGGTTACGTCGTACTTTTCGAGAAGAAGGTTCACCAAGTCTTCTTTGGTGAATTCCTTCCCGCTCACTTCCTTCCAGAGGTAAGCGGCGCTCTCATTGAGCGAGAGCATCTTGTTAAAATTGACCTGTGCCAGGCCTTCGCCTACCACTACGTATTCTCCGCAAATCTGGCGAAGGATGAATCCCTCTTTGATTTTCATAAAAACAGTCTTCTATAAATTCCTAATATGTATCTTCTGAGCGGCCTCAGGCGCCGCCACCACAGGCCGTTTCCGGGTTTGACCACGCGGGAGCCCCGTTCGATGGCCGTAACGGTGCCAAGGACATCGGCCACGGTGCAGCGCTCCACACCCGCGAGGTTCCCGTCTCCCATGAGGGTGAGGCGGTCTCCTTCCTTCCCGATGAGCCGGTGGAGGACGTACCTGGGCCCGGGAAGGCGTACGAGGAGCATGTCTCCAACGGCCACAGCGGGCATTTTCTTAAGGCGTACGCTGTCTTTTCCGCCCCGGATGAAGGGAAGCATGCTGGATCCCAGCGGCCGGAGTGTGACCTCCCGCCCTTCTTCCATGAGGGCGGCGGCCTCCTCCAGGAGGATTTCGTTGGCGACGACGCGTTTATCCATTTGTCACGGTGTTATGGCAGAGCGTTGCCGCCGCTTCGTCGGGCAGGCATTCGAGGGTGTAGCAGGGGACGGAGGCGGCGAGGGCCTCGAGGGTGCGGTGCCAGCCATCGGCCAGTTCCTTGAAGGGACGGAAACCACTGGCCGATGCCATGAGCGACGCGTAGGCCTGCAGCGTTCCGAGGCGCGTGATGCGGTTGAAGGGTGCCTGCTGGATGCGCACGACGGCGCCCACGGGGACATCCTTGGCCTTGTAGCAGGGCGTCTTTCCGCTCCAGGGGCTGCCGTACACGCGTGCGGTGCCGTCCGGCATGAGGCGGAGGATGGGGTTGTCGTCGTTGAGGAGCTCGGTGCCCGGTATGTGTTTGAGCCAGAGGGAGCTATGGGTGCTTTTTCCGGTGCCGCTCTTGCCAAGGAACAGATAGCCTTTGCCCCCGCTCATTACGACGGAGGCATGCATTTCCAGAAGGCCTTTATGGGCCGATGCAAACGCAAACAGCAGCATGAGCGCGTTGTTGAGGGCAAAGTGGCGGTCCCCCTGGCTGGTAAGGTGAAGCTGGCCACAGCGGAAATCGGGGGAGACTTTCATCTCTCCGGAAACCGGCAGACCGGGAAGCGCCCGCACGCAGAAGCGGAAGGCGCCGTCGGGATATTTGCCAATAGCAATCTCGGGGAAGCCGGGACCATCTTCTGTGGTATAGACGGGCGTGACGGGAAGAAGCGGCAGTGCCGGCACCATTTCAAGGGTAAAAAGGAGTTCTCCTTCTCCCTCTTCTTCCGGGGCTGAGAGGAAAGGATCCAGGTTGGAAGAGGCGGGCATGGGGCCCCTCACCTCAAAGCGGAAATCCGCTACCCGATATGTGTGCTTTTCTTCCATAGTCATACAAATCTACGCAGAAAAGGGCAAAAAAAAAAGCCCTATTGGGCTTTCTTCATGTCTATGGCGTCCTGGAACATTTGCACCAGCTGCTCTATCGAGTGCCCGATGTTATACTGCTCCATGTTTTTGACTAGTTTTTTCCCCATTTCCCAGCGGGCTTCGGGACGCGCAAGCCAGTAGTCGATACGGTTGGCAAGGGCTTCCGGATTCTTTTTGGGGAACACGCTGTGGCGGTCCATGGCAAACTGGGAGGTGCCGGTGCGGTTGCCCTCGGCAATGATGGGTACAACGCCCTGCTGCAGGGCTTCCATGATGGAGAGGCCTTCCACCTCAATGTCTGCGCAGTGGATGGCAAGGTCCGCTCCTGCTGCCAGTTCCCTGAGACCGTCGCGGTCCAGGAACTTGAACTGGACGGGATAGCGGAGGATACCTTCCTGCTCCAGGCGGTGAGCGATTTTCCGGTATTCCTGCTCCATGGGACCTTTCCCGGCCAGGGTGAGGCGGATTCGGCCGGCCGACTGGGCATATCGCATGGCTTCAAAGAGGGTTTGCTGGTCTTTTTCGCGGGAAAGCCGGCCGATGCAGATGACCTCCAGCGGGCGCTCCGGATCAAAGTACTCCTGCGGAGGAGTCTCGGGGCGGATGCACTTGTCGGGAATGACGCCGTTGGAGATGACGCGAAGTTCCGACTTGAAGTGGTAGCGGCGAAGACGGTCCTGTACGTTCTCGGTGGGGCACTGGACAATGAGGCAGTCGTTGAAGATGTACTTTCTCCAGAGTTTCATCATGAGGCGGTTGATGCCTTTCCAACTGCCCATGCCCAGGGAGGAGAAAATGTTCTCCGGGTGCAGGTGGTAGGTGCCGGTAACGGGCTTTCCCCATTTCCCAGCGGCCTTGATGGCCTTCCACTGCAGCACAAAGACTTCTTCGAGGTGCACGACATCGGCCCACTTCACGGCTTCTTCCACTTCCTCGAAGGTGGAGGCGGCGAATGAGAATCCCTGCGAGTCAATGAGCGGCTGGAAGATGGGGAAGCGGAACTTCCTGAGCGGGTAGTCGGGCTTGGGGTCATTGGGACCGCAGCCGGAGAGGATGCGGACGTCTTGACCGGCGTCCTTGAGCGCTTTTACCGTACGGCGGGCCGATGCCGACAGGCCGTTACCCGTTATATAGTAGTTATTGATTACAAAGAGAATCTTCATGTTTGAATACTTTTTG